>JAYTXK010000471.1:0-10730 GCA_043743005.1 Ignavibacteriota bacterium | reverse complement strand
TGCAGTAAATTTGCTATTTTGTATTGGTTACTCCCTCCCCGATTTTTGACTTTATGTCAAAAATCTTTGGGCGAGGGGCGGGGTGGGGTCAGCACCTTTATTATTACCGATATTTCGCTCCTAAGAAGAAATCAAGTGTTTGGTATTAGTTTTTCAAAGAACTCATTAAGAACCCCACCTAAATCCTCCCCGAAAGGGGCGGACTTTAAGAAAATCTTCTGCAATTTTAAATCTTAATTATATCAAACACTTAGCAAAAATTTTGCAGTATTTGCAGTGATTTTCGGTATTTATTTCTTTTTTCGTCACTCTGAACAAAGTGAAGAGTCAAGCGTTTGGTATTTGTGTTTCAAATTACATTGCTGACCTCACCCTCATTCCCTCTCCACGACTGGAGAGGGAGGTAATATTTCAAAATATTAAACAAACAAATATGTATTAATGACGTATTAATTTAGGTTATATTGCGTATTTTGTTTTAATTTTGTATTTCAAAGTTAATCACATTTTCTTTAAATGTTTCTTAAAAATAAATAATAATTTTGATTATTAATTTTTTTAAAGTAAGTTACAATTATAATATTTGTATTTATATTTTATTAATTTTTTTTTAGAGGTAGTCTTATGAAAAAAGTTCTATTTTATGCAATAATAATTATTGCATTATTTGCAAATGCTAAGGCATATTTCCCTCCTGATAGTTGCTTGAAAGTTTATGCTGACGATGATGATTATAAAAATCGTTATGGAGTAAAAGTGGACTCTTGCTATGGCTCACCAACTTACATGAATCAGTTTGGAGCTGGATATTACATTGTTATATTTAAATATAATGTGTTACCACAAAACACAACCTCAAATACAAGTACATTTACATTATATAACCTAAGTGATATAAAGGCAGAGTATTCATGGGTTAAAGATAGCTTAACTGCTCTTTCAAGTGAATATGGAACTTTTACAATGAGATATTGGGAGTTAGGAGAAAGTGATACATCAGTAAACTCTTATAGCCAAAAAAATGTAATATTCAATTTTTCTACAATACATAATTTTGATAGCATTGCAGAGAGGTTATCCAAATTACCTTTCTTAGAGAATTAAGTAAGAACACCTCACAAACTCCAAATCCATACAGGGATTATTCAGAATATTAATAACAAATCTGATTTAAAACTTAGTCCAAATCCTACAAACAATGAGATAATAATTGATTTTGTTGGACAAAATGCTCCGGATGAACTTGTAATAACTGATCAAAATGGAAAAGAGTGTTTAAAAACAAAATTTAAACAAAGAATTGACATATCTTCCTTGTTGCAAGGTATTTATTTTCTAAAAATTGAAAATAAATTATATAAATTTATCAAAGGAAATTAAGTATGAAAATAATGTACAATTCTATTATTTTATTGATTTTTGTTTTAGTCCCAGCATTGAGTTATGTACCAAATGATAAAGGTTTGAAACTTCCAATTGATTGGCTTAACATACTTAAATGTCCACTTTCTCCAAATCCCAGTTTAGACCAACAATTCTCAAACGTAAACTATCATAGAAGAGGAATGCTTTGGAATCTTTATTCAATGAAATTGCCTCTTGCTTGGGAAATTACTAAAGGCGATAGCACAATTGTAATTGGAGACTGTGACGACTTAGAAGATGATTATAATCATCCAGATATGATAAAAAACTACAAAATATATACAGGTGATGGTATTACGACTGGTAACTTAGCTAGTGGGCATGGAATGATTACAATGAGCACTGCTATTGCCGATGATAATAATTATCTGCCTATGGTTGGTACTTGTCCCGATTGTAATGGTTTTATTATTTCAGCTGGTAATTCCATACTTTCTGTTGATATTGATAGAAATGTAAATGGTATAAAGACACGCCCTCATGTATTTTATAAGTGTAATGGGGTAAGTTCAAATATAAACAAAGATGTTATTGAAAATGGAATAGTATATTTAGTAGCTTGGGGTAATGGGATGCTTTTATACCCTCAGTTTACAAGTGTTAAAGGAATAACTTATCCTTACCCACCTGAATATGGCACTTTTAGGGACAGATGCTTTGAAGACCCAAATGTTAGTAGTGCAAACAGGAAAGTAGTAAAACAAATTAATATCGCAGGCTTGATGGATGGAGTACTGACTGATATAGACAAGTTAGGTACAGGAATAAACCCAAATTATCCTGAAATAAGTTATAAAGGGAATGAGTCATTTATATCTTTTAATACGGATGGTATTATTAATAATTTGTGGTGCTTTTCAAGAGGTTATAATAAATTTTCAAATACTAAAGATGTATTAGATAATTATAAAGATAGAGACTTGGCTGGAATAGATTTAGTAGTACCAGCATTAGATATTTTTGATTTAAATTATTTTGACATAACTCATGGTGGTAGTACTCATAAGCATGAATATGAAGGAAGTTCAGGTACGTCTCAGAGAGTTGCCATGGCAGCTGGAGTTGTTGGATTAATGCGTTCAGTTAATGAATTTATGAGATTGGATGTAGGCACAAGTGGAGTAAAAGAACCAATCAATTTAATTGATATTCACAGAAACACTTATGATATTATGACTTTCACAGCTGATAAAATTAGTGATATAGGGTTTTTTCCTGAAACTATCAAGAAGAATTGGAGTTCAACTACACTCTACAAAGTACCAAAATTTGCTGAAAAAGGAGGGTTTTGGGATTTTACTTGGCAAACAAGTTACAAACCTTATGTTGAAGACGATTTGAATAGAACTTGGGCTCAAAGAATGGGATTTGGAAAATTAAACGCTTACCGTTCTGTAGCTCATTCAATTCGTCAAAAAGGTGATTATAAATATACTTTTGCCTCTAATACAACTATAACAATGGCATCTGATAATGGTTCTGGTGATAGCAAAGGGTATGTGAATCCATCAGGCAATAAACTTATGCACTGGGGTTCAAAGATAAAAGAAGGTACAGGTGCTTTTGAAATTCCTATAAATAGAGGTCCAAGTACATCCAATGATGGTATTTTAAATGTCATAGAATGGGGTGGAACATCTTTGCCAGGAGAGTATCATAATAATCAAGGAGTTACAATTGTAAATGATGATACTTCGGGTGGAATTTCAAAAAGAGCTGTTATAGTAGCACCGAATGATATTTTAGCAATTGATGGAATTTTGCTTTCTGAGCAACCAGATGCTGAAAATATTGTTTATACTGGATTTAATAGCACAACTCAACAAGAAGGGAAAATATTGATTGAAGGTTTAGTTAAAAATATTGAAGTCTTTGGAAATATTAGAACTGGAGATGTTATTGTAGATGGTGTATATCCATCATCACATGTCCCTGGTTGTCTTGGATTTTTATCAAAAAAAACTACTTCACCTGTTCCATGTGAAATGTTAGGTAAAATTAAAACTATAAATGGAGGTTTGGCTTATGTAAATGGGAATACAACTATGTATCCGGGTGCAAGCGTTGAACTTAGAGGTGTTCGAGATTTTGTTGTTGATTGGGGAGCAGAATTAACAATGAATAGTGCAACTGAATTTAAAGGAGATATTGGTAGAAAATTAGAATTATTTAGAAACGGCGAATACGGTACAACAACTTTAAGAGTTGTAGATAGTGCAATAGTTGATATAGATGTTATAGTACATGTACAAAATAATTGCGAATTAATAATTGGTCATGATGCAATTTGTAGAATTAAACAATTAATTGTTGACCCAGGTGGGAAAGTAACAGTAAAGCAAGGTGCTACTTTATCGCTTGAAGCAAGTGAACATTTTATTAATGGACATTTGAACATATCTGAACAAGGAGATGTAAAAGCAAAACTTGTTGGTAACAACACATTTAAAGATTTGCCAATGAATTTTACAAATTATCCTGTTTTAAGTGGAGGTACTTTATCTGGTCAGTATATTGATAAATATAACGACTTTAATAATATAACTACAACTCCAGTAATTTATATGAAAACAGAGAATTGCGATTTGGCAAATACTTCTTTAAAACTAAAAAACACAATATTAAGAAATATTAGTATTAATACTCAAGATGTAAGAATTATAGGAGAAATTAAAGACTGTGAATTTTATTCAAATACACGAACTTTTAACCCCTATTTTCATTTGGATTATTTCTTGTCTCTAAATCAAAATATTTGTGATGATTGCAATGATGCAACATTATATAATAATAGTGTTAAATTCTCAAATTGTGTAGTAAAAGAAGTAATAATGTCTGAACCAAATCCATCACAATCAAGTAATTGGAATAAGTTAATATTTAGAACTGGTGGTTTGAAAGTAGAAGGCTTTAATAGTGTTTTAGTTGAAGATTGTAGTTTTAAGAATTTAGAATTTGGTTTGGCTACTTATAACTGTACTAAAGTAAAATTATCAGGTAACACTTTTGATTCATGTGGAATTGGTGATTATAGCTTTGCAAGTTCAAATGAACTATGTAATAATATTTATACAGTTGTTCAAAATGGAAGCGTAAGAGATAATTGCTTAATAGGAAAGGCATTTAGTAATTCATACAATATTGTTAGAAAAGGCTATACTATAATTTCAAGTGACGAACAAAGATTTAGAAATAATAATTTTAAAAATTATTTACAGGGGATTGCATCATTTTGTTCTAAAGCAGTATTAGGAGACGTAATCGAAAACAATGTAAGATATTTATATGGTAGAAATCAGTTTAATCCAATAAACAGTAGCACAAATTCTACAAATAATTATTTGTTAACTTGTGATAATGGTAAAAGCACAGATATTTATTTGAAAGGCTCTTGTTGTGCTTTAACTTTAAGATGTGGCAAGAATAAATTTTCGGAAAATGCAACATATAATATTAGTTATGATGGAGTTGGTACTTTTGGTCCTATTGATGTTTCGTATAATGCTTTTCCACCAACATTTAATGTAAGAAAAACAACTAATGTTGCTACTATTAAAGACGTGTCTTCAACATTGACCATGATTGAATATGATAATACTTTAACTTATTGTTGTGGAGATTACACTGTAGTCCCAGCAGGAAGTTTAACTAATTGTGATTTTGTTATTGATGGAGGCACAAAAACTTGTGTATCTTCAACTCTAACAATGCCAAACTACTCTGGAGGAGGTGAATTCAACAAAGATGATAAGTCACCAAAAGTAAACAACTTTGACTTAGATAAATTAGATAATTTAATCAAAAATGAGCCAAATAAAAATGTAGCTATAATAAATGCTTTAAATTTGATTAAAAACGAAAGCAATAATACTAAGGAGTTGATACATCTAAGTGATAAAATTAAAAATATTAGTGATATAAGCTCGTTAGATGGTTCTAATAATATGAAAGCGTACTTAAACTATCTAATATTGAAATCAAAAAAAATTAAATCTGATTATATTTCAGAATATAATAAATTGACTAATGCTAAAGAAAATAATATTCAAGAATCATCAAAAGAAAATAAACTTATTGATTATGTTAACGGTATATCAGATACTTTTTGTGAAGTAGTTAATTCTGATGTTGAAGAATTGGACTATAAAGAATTTACAGTAGGTGTTCCTAATCCAAATCCATTTACTTCTGAAACAAAAATTGATTTTACTTTACCAGATAACTTTAAAGTTACAGCTGAAGTATTTAGTTTGACAGGTAATAAGATATTAACTTTAATCAACAATGAAACAATGGCAAAAGGGTTACATTCAATATTCTTAACTTCTGAGAAGTTGAGTTCAGGCGTTTATTATATTAAAATAACTGCTGGTACTCAAAGTATTGTTAGAGAAGTAATATTTAATTAATAAATGCTTGATTTCTTTACCCACAAGCTCCTTAGAAATAGGGAGCTTTTTTTTTATAATAGTATTTAATTATCTATGTGAAAAAAGTAATTGTTATATTAATTATTATTTACTTTTATAATTAATTCATTATTATTTTGCAGAAATTAGTTAATTTATTTTTTCTTTAAATTAAAAAACGAAAATACATTTTGGAATTGATATGAAACCCGTTCAAACATTTGTTGTTAATGCCAATTTACCTGAAAAGATTGCTAAATTAAAAGATATTGCTTATAATTATTGGTGGTGCTGGGACTCAGATACTAAAGATTTATTTATAAGAATGGATAGAAAAATTTGGGATGAAGTAAATCATAATCCAGTGATGTTGATTAATAGAATAAACCAAAGTAGATTAATCGAACTTTCTCAACAAATAGAGTTTACAAGCTATTTAGATTATGTTCACAAAAGATTTGTTTCTTATATGGAATCAAAATCATGGTACGAATCAGTAGGTATTTCCAAAAAAGGAACAATTGCATACTTTTCAACTGAATACGGAATAAATGAAAGCTTCCCAATTTATTCTGGTGGCTTGGGTATTTTATCTGGCGATCATTTAAAGTCAGCATCTGATTTGGGATTGCCTTTAATTGGAGTTGGTTTATTATACCAACAAGGCTATTTTAGTCAGCACTTAACCCAAAATGGTTGGCAAACCGAACAATATACTTACAATGATTTTTTGAGTATGCCACTTAACTTATGTAAAAATAAGGACAATACCCCACTTTTAGTAGATGTAGATCTTTTAGGCGAAAGAGTATATGCAAAAGTATGGAAATTAAATGTTGGCAAAATCCAACTTTACTTATTAGATACAAATATTTCAGAAAATCCAAAACAAGAACATAAAGAAATTTGCTATCAGCTTTATGGTGGCACAAGAGAAACACGTATTCAGCAAGAAATAGTACTTGGCATAGGTGGAGTTAAGGCATTAACTGCTTTAGGAATAGAACCAGAAGTTTTTCATATCAACGAAGGTCATGCAGCATTTGCTCTTTTAGAAAGGTCAAAAAACTTAATGAATAAGTACAATTTGAATTTTTGGACAGCAAAGCAAATTGTACAAGCATCATCAATCTTTACAACTCATACACCAGTACCAGCAGGGAACGAATCATTTAAAATTGATAGAATAGTTGCTTATTTGGAAAATTATTGGAATAATCTGGGATTGGGTAAAGAAGAATTTCTTAGATTAGGTCAGCAAGAGGGTTATGACGAATCTGGAGATTTTTCTATGACTGTATTGGGTTTGAAATTAACTTCATATCATAATGGAGTTAGTAAATTGCATGGTAGAGTATCTCGAGAAATGTGGAGTAAAATTTGGCAAAATTTCCCTAAGGAAGAAGTACCTATTAAGTCAATTACAAATGGAGTACACACACTTACTTGGGTAGCCAGAGAAATGGCTGAATTATTTGATAGATACCTCTCACCAACATGGAGAGAAGAAACAGATAACAATGATATTTGGAGGAATGTAGATTATATACCAAATGAAGAAATTTGGAGAGAAAAGCAACGAAGAAGAGTAAGACTTATAATTTTTGCAAGGAATTATTTAAAAAAGAAACAAAAAGGATATTTATCACCTACTCAACTTACAAAAATTGATGAATATTTGAATACTGATACTTTGACTATTGGATTTGCTCGCAGGTTTGCTACATACAAAAGAGCAACATTGTTATTTTCGGATATGGAGCGATTGAAAGCAATTTTGACTAATAAAGACCAGCCAGTTCAAATTATAATTGCAGGCAAAGCTCACCCCCATGATACTCAAGGCAAGGAAGCAATTCAAACGATTATTAATAAAGTAAAGAGTTATGGCTTAGAAAAGTATGTTGTCTTTTTAGAAAATTATGATATGGTAATTGCCAGAAAATTAGTAACTGGCTGTGATGTATGGTTAAACAATCCAATTCGCCCTCTTGAAGCAAGTGGAACAAGTGGTATGAAAGCTGGATTGAATGGCACTTTGAATTTTAGTATTTTAGATGGTTGGTGGGATGAAAGTTATAATGGGGCAAATGGCTTTTCAATTGGCGAGGGCGAAGAATACGAAGATACCGAACAGCAAGCAATCATAGAAGCTGGTCAGGCTTATGATAAATTAGAAAATGTTATTATCAAAACTTATTATGACAGAGATTATAATAATATACCTAATAACTGGGTTCAAATGATGAAAGAAAGTATTAAGACAATAGGTCCCCAATTTTCTACTACGAGAATGATTAAAGATTATTCGAGAATGTATTATTTTAATGCAATGAGTAGATTTTTCGAATTAACTGAGAATAATGCTTTACCTGCAAATGAATTAAGAGAATGGAAAAACCATATTAATAAAACATGGGATGGAATAAAAATTATTGAAATAAAAACAAATAATACTAATGAAATTAAAGTTGGTAATAAAATTGAAATTTCAACAATTATTCAATTAGGTGAATTATCACAAGATGATGTGAAAGTGCAAGTAATGCATGGAAATATAAATCATGTAGGTGAGATTGTAAATAATGTTTATCATACCTTAAAATTTATAAGTTCAGAAGAAGGTAATTATAAATATGAAGGATCTTATGTTTGTAATGAAACTGGAAATCAAGGAATAACTGTTCGAGTAGTGCCTAAGCATAAATTTATGGTAGAATCGCAAGAATTATATCTTTGTAAATGGGCTTAATTAATGTTAAAAAAAGAAGTTAAAGTTTTAAATCGTTCAGGTCTTCACACAAGACCAGCAGCATCGATAGTTAAAGTTGCATCAAAATTCAAATGTGAAATAGAATTGGAAAGAGATGGCTTTATAATTAATTCCAAAAGCATAATTGGAGTAATGACTTTGGCAGCTGAGCAAGGCTCAATACTGTATTTAATTACTGACGGAATAGATGAAAAAGAAGCTTCAGAAGAAATTAGCAGTTTATTTGAATCTGGTTTTGGTGAGATTTAATGTCAGACAAAGTATTTAACATAGAATATAAAGGGATACCAGCTTCCAATGGAATTGCTATTGGCTATACCTATATTGTTAAAAAATCAAACCCAAATTTAATTAAAAAGACAATTGTTCCAGAAAAAATTAACAAAGAAATTTTTAAATTTGAAAATGCTTTATCTCAATTAATAAATGAAACTAATGAACTTTTAACAAAGGTTTCCAATGAAAGTGAAAGTGTAACAAATATTATAGAATCTGGTGGATTGATTTTAAACGACCCTTATTTAAAATCTTCTATTATTAAAACAATTTCAGATGGAATTTGTGCTGAAGCTTCAATCGTAAGACAAATTGAATTTCAAAAACAATTCTTTTTAAGTTCTAAAGATGTAATTCTAAGAGAAAGAGCTTATGACTTAGATAATATCAAAACAAGACTTGTTGATATTTTAAGAAATAAATCAATTCTAACAAGTCTTCCAGAAAATTGTATCATCATTTCATCTACCATTACTCCTGCTGAAATTGTTCAATATAAAGAAAAAAAAGTAGCAGCTATTATTACTGAAATTGGTGGATTGGCATCTCATAGTTGTATTTTAGCACGTTCATTTGAAATTCCAGCAATCATTGGAGTCAATAAAGCGTGTAAATTATTTGTTAATAATGAAGAAATTATTTTAGATGGATTTTCTGGTTCAATCTATAAATCAATAGATAATAAGTTTAAAAAATACTATTTAAATGAAATTAACCATTTGATTGAACACAAAATTAAGCTTGGTGAATTAGTAAAAGTAGAATCCAAAACAATAGATGGCAAAAGAATTAAACTAAAAGCAAATATTGATTCTTTAAATGAAATATCTATAACTATACAAAATGGAGCTGAGGGATTTGGTTTAGTTCGTTCAGAAAGTATAATACTCAATAAAAATAGATTGCCAAAAGAAGAAGAACAATATAAATGGTATAAAGAAATAGCCCAAAGAGCTTATCCTTTTGAAGCAACTATTAGGGTATTTGATTTTGGTAGTGATAAGTTTTCATTAGGACTTTCTAAAGCAGAAGATAATCCAGCTTTAGGATTGAGAGGAATTAGGCTTTTATTAAGTAGAATTGATGTGTTTGAAATTCAACTAAGAGCAATATTAAGGGCTTCTGCACATAAAAATGTTAATTTACTTTTACCAATGATAACAAACTTAAACGAACTTTTGTTATCAAAAGAAATTATAAATAAAGTAAAGAATGATTTAAATAAAGAAGGTTTGGACTATGACAAAAATATTAGAATTGGAGTAATGATTGAAACTCCATCATCAGTATTAATTGCAAAAAGTTTAGCTAAAAATTGCGATTTCTTTTCTATTGGTACTAACGATTTGACTCAATATGTATTAGCTACTGATAGAAATAATGAGTTTGTATCTGATTTGTATGATGCAATGAATTATAGTGTTTTGAAAATGATCAAAATGACTATAAAAGCTGCTAAAAAGCAAGGCATTCCAGTTTCAATTTGTGGTGAACTTGCTGGACATTCTGCAGCTACCGAACTATTGATTGGACTTGGAATTGACGAATTAAGTTTGGTTAATTCAGCAATATTAGAAACTAAAAAAAGAATTTTAAATGTAAATTTTGAAAAAGCTCAAATTGATGCTAAAAACTTTTTGAGATTAAAATTACAAAAAAATGATTAATTTATTTTTTAAAAGTAGATATTTTTAAATTAAATAGGTAAATAATGAAAATTATATTAGTAATTATGTTAAGTTTTAACTTGCTTTTTTCTCAAAATTCTCAAGTAAATATTTCTGGGAAAGTTATTGATAAAAATGGTAATAAAGTTAGTGGTGAAATTAGATTTACTAATTCTAACG
>JAYTXK010000470.1:0-2092 GCA_043743005.1 Ignavibacteriota bacterium | reverse complement strand
CAGACTTTACCCAAAAAATAAGTTTTACTTATAAGCTGATTAGTTTATAAGTTAATTATTATTTACTTTTTCTAGAAAATGCAGCAAGTCTCATTAATATCAAATCTTGTAAATTTCTTGCAAGACTTCCAGGAACTGTAAAGTTATTTTGCATAATAGAAAATGCAAAATATTCTTTGTCTCTTGTTTCAACATAACCACATATTGTACTTACGTTTTCCATAGAACCAGTTTTTGCAAATACATTTTTCTCAGCTCTCGATTGTGTCATTCTTCTTTTTAATGTACCATCTTCGTTTGGAGTTGCAAGCGATTTGATAAAAATATCTTTAATATTTGATCTATAAATAGAAGTTAATATACTTACTTGATTGGCAGGACTAATTAAATTTAACCTTGATAAACCAGAGCCATCAATATATTCAATATTATCAGGAGAAACACCATTTTTAGACAAATGCTTTTTTACAATTTCAATTCCTTTTTCAAAGCTACCAATACCACTAACTTCTTTCGCCATAGTTTTAAGCAAAATTTCAGCTAATAAATTATTACTATTTTTATTAATTTCATCAATAATTTTAATAAGTTGTGGTGAATCAAATTGTTTGATGAGCTTAAGTTTATAATAAATGGGTTTTTCGTTCCAATCATCAATATCAAGCAGTGCACCTCTAAACCTAATATTATGCTTTTCAATTCTATCTTTTAAAATACTTAAAAGAAACAGAGTTGGATTATCAATAGTTACAGAAGTAATTTGTTTTTCTTTTTTAATAGAATCAAATCCGATGTTGCCATTTAAGATAATAATATTGTTAATTGCATCTCTAAGTGCTGTAATTTCAATAACATCTTGTTTTGCAACAGTTTTTATATTATTGATTATTCTCACATATTTGTTTTCAGGTATTACTGTAAATTTTGTATTTGATCCAATACTATCTCCCTGTTCTATTATTATATCTACTTTATTATCCATAAAAGATAAAGCAGAAACTTGAGCAGAATAAGCAAAATTCATATCATTCCAAGCCCAACCATTTCCATAATAGATATTATCAAAATAACTATCATCGCCTATAATGTTTCCTTTTATAGATTTAATACCTAATGAATCCAAACACGAAATAAATTCATCAAACATTATATAAGGGTTTTCATAAAAGTTATTAGATAAAGTAGGATCACCATAACCTTTTATAATTACATTACCTTTAAATTCACCATTTATTCCTACAATACCATCTAAAAAAAACTTTGTTGAATATTTATAGTCTTTTCCTAAAATCTCTAAAGCAGCTGAAGTAGTTATTATTTTTTGAGTAGAAGCTGGAAGAAAATTAGTATTATTATTTTTCTTATATATTAACTCTCCAGTTTCCATAGATTGAACCAAAACACCAGTTATCCCATTTGAGAAATCAGGGTTTTCCAATATATCATCAATATCAATTTTTAATTGCCTTATAGGGAAATTAATTTTATTAGTATCTCTTGTCTTCAAAGAATCTGTTTTTTGAAAACCAAAGCTATTTTGAATTATTGATGTGAAAACTAATAACAAAGTTACTAATTTAATATAATTTTTCATTTTAATTAATAAGTTTATACAAATATTATTTATATATTAACGTCATAACGTTTGATTTTTTAAAAAGTTGTAACATAAATATTAAAAGGAAAAAGAACAAATGGAAAAAATTCAATCTCATAGCTTTAAAGCTGAAATGAAGCAACTTCTCAATCTTATTATTCATTCGCTTTATGCTCACCCAGAAGTATTTTTAAGAGAGTTAATATCAAATTCTTCTGATGCTTTAGGAAAAGTAAGAATAAAAAAACTTACTGATAATAATTTATTTGACTTTGATTCAAAATTAGAAATCAAAATCAAATTAGATAAAGAAAATAATTTGTTTTCTATAGAAGATGCTGGTATTGGTATGAATGAGGAAGATTTAATAAATAATATTGGAACTATTGCAAAATCTGGTACTTTGGAATTTATTAATAAACTTAAAGAATCTAAAAAAGATGATTCAAGTTCTTTAATTGGTCAATTTGGTGTAGGGTTTTATTCAGCATTTAT
>JAYTXK010000469.1:0-3877 GCA_043743005.1 Ignavibacteriota bacterium | reverse complement strand
TGACTAACCAATCTAGACCACCATTTAAAGTGTGTAATACGTTTTGACCAGATACAGCCCAGCCCTCATTTTCATCTATGAAACATATATCTTGAACTGTAGCATTAGTTTTTGAAATTTGATTGTACCAACCATTTTTAATTACTACTTCCATAGTTACAACCAAATCACCAATTAATAAAGTTTGGTTTACAGGTAATGTATTAACTTCTTGACCCAAACTTTCAAATCCACTCATAGCTGCATAAATTTTAGCTTTACCACTTTCTTTAACTTTTAATTTGTAATGCCCAACTTCATCAGTAAATGCTACTGAAGTGCCAGTATAATCAATTCCATTTGCAGTAACTCTTGCACCAAAAAGTGGATTACCATTTTTATCAGTTACTTTTCCTTCTACAAAAGAAGTACGCTGAGGCTGGTCGCAGTTCCAAGGTGTAAAGTGAGTAACTTTACCAACATAGTTTACTCCAGTTTTAGTAGCTGCACCCTCTTCTATCCAAGAGCCTAAATTTAAATCATAATACCAAAGTGGAATTGAAGCTGGAGCTTTTGCAGAAATTAATGCTGGAATAGGTAAAGAAATAGTTGCTTCTTTGCCTGGAGCTAGATTTACTTTTTCTGTTCCATTATAAATTTCAACATCAATAAACCCATAAGACTCTATAATTGTTGTGCTTCCATCTGTTCTTTTACCCTCAAAATTACCCGGGAACATATTAACAAATTGCTTTGTAGTTGGGTCAAAATATGTAGCATTTACTCTTACTGAACCAGTAATAGGATTACCTTTTGAATCAACAAATGCATTAGCAGGAAAAGTAACTTTTGCACCATTGAAATCAACAGAACCACCAGCTGCAGTTATAGTAATTTGATTACTAATCATTGAAAGTGATGCGTTCAAATAAAAAGTTTTTTTATCCAATGTTTTAGTTAATTTTTGAGTTGTTACATAATATACTTTTGAAAAATTAACTTTTATATTTTCGCTTTGAACTACTTTAGTAAGAGTATATTTACCATTTGCGTCTGATATTGTAGTATTTGATCCAACAGATATTGTAACTCCAGAAAGTGGTGAGCCACTTGCATCTTTTACAATTCCAGAAACATTGCTTTCACCAGTTTGTTCAATTGGATTAATAGCAGAATCATCTGCTTTTTTGCAGGAATTGAATGTAATTGCAAATGACAATGCAATTATAAAAAGTATTTTAGTGATTTTCATAATACCTCTAAATTAAAGTTTTGTTAAAAACGAATTTAACTAATAAACACATTGATAGTAAAATAATTGTATTTTAAAATTAAATATTTTAATATTTTTTGTAAATTAGAAAGTTTGACCAATTAATAAAATTGTCAAATACTTTAAGAATTATTTAAATTTAGAATTTATATTTTTTCTTTCATTACTTTTGATTGAATTAATGAAAGTATAAGTAAAATAAAAAATAGTACATAAGCCATTGCTGAGGCATAGCCCATTAAATCTGTGTGATCAAAAGCATTTTTAAAAATTAAATAAACTAAAGTAGTGGTTGATTTCATTGGTCCTCCTTTTGTCATTACTAAAATCTCTACAAATACTTGAAAAGATTTAATTGTATTAATTAATAGTACAAAAACCATTGTTGGTCTGAGAAGAGGTAAGGTAATTCTTCTAAATTTTTGCCAAGAATTTGCTCCTGCAAGTTGTGCATATTCATAGAGTTCAGCAGGGATAGTTTGCATTCCAGCAATAAATAGCACCATATAGTATCCAGCATTTATCCATACATCTAAAATTATAATCGAAAGTAAAGAAGTGCTTGGTTCTAAAAGCCAACCTTTTTCAGGATAAGGAAGTCCAAGTATCATTAAAAGTGAATTGATATAACCATCTTTCGCATAAAGATTTGTGAAAATTAGCGAGATTACAACTATTGAAGTTACCGATGGCATAAAAAAAGCTGCACGAAAGAAACTTGTGAATTTGGCTAATTTACTATTCAATAAAACAGCCATAAATAAAGCAAGAATTGTAGAAGCTGGTACTGCTATAATTGCAAACAACCCAGTATTAGTAAGTGCTTTCCAAAAAATTGGATCTTGAAACATTCGTGTATAATTTTCAAACCCCAAGAAGTTTGTATTTCCAGTTAAAGATTCATACCTATTAAAGCTAAGATATGCTGAATACAAAAGTGGAAATAACCAAAAGACAATGAATGTAATTATCCAAGGTGCAAGCAAAGTATATGTAAAAATATTATCTTTAAATTTATTTTTCATTTAAGAAATCTTTGAGTGAAGTATAGAATAATTCCAACGGTAAGCCAACTATATTATAATAACAACCAACAATCTTATTTACAAATACAGCTCCAAAATCATCTTGAATTCCATAAGCACCTGCTTTATCCATTGGTGAGCCAGAATCGATATATACCCAAATTTCATTATCTTCTAAATTTCTAAATGTAACTTCTGTTTTTTGAAAAGTAGTAAATACTTTTTGAGTTATTGTGTTTGCAAAAGCAATACCTGTATAAACAAGATGTGTATTCCCTGAGAGTTTGTTTAAAATTCTAAAAGCATCATTTTTATCAGTTGGTTTATTGATTATTACATTATCTAAAACAACTGTAGTATCAGCACCAATTACAATAGCATCATAGTTAATATTTTGAGCAACGCTTTTAGCTTTTAATAATGCAAGTTCTATTACATAAATGCTTGGCTCAAGACTTTCACTGATAATACTTTCATCTACACTTGATGTAATTACTTCAAATTCCAACCCAATATCACTTAATAGTTTTTTCCTTCTGGGCGAGCCAGAAGCCAAAACTAATTTTGTATTTATATTTATAAGTTTTTTAATGTTCATTTAAATTTACTTTCCAAAAGCCCCTTGTTCCGTCAATTCTTACTATTATTCCTTTATATTTTAGAGTATTTAGGTGTTTTTTTACAGCTGATTCATTTATTTTTAATTCTAAAGATAAAGATCTGTAGCTAATTTTGTTATTATTTATTATTAATTTTATGATTTCATTTTGTCTTTCAGTTAATCCAATTGAGCCACCAATTGAGCCACCGATTGAGCCACCGATTGAGCCACCAATATTACTATTTTTATAATCATTTTTAAAGAATGTCATTCTTAAAAAATTTTCTGAAAAAGTAAAACACTCTTTCTCATAATTCTCAATGATTCTAGGAACACCCGAACCCAACTGCTCCACTAACCTTAAATCTCTAAATATACGCATAATTTCTTTATTTCTAGGCATTGAATAGCCTTCAAAAAATTCTTGCTTATTAAGTCCTAAAGGCAATCCACCAGTTGAAGTAATTTCAATTCTATCTTCAAAAACTTCAAATTTTGGAGGAACTTCAGAAGTATAATCATTATGAACAAATGCATTAATGATTGCTTCACGCAAAGCAACTTGAGACCAAGGACGAAATTCTTCTCGAACTTGATTTCCAATTTTAGTAGAATTTACATTTTCAATTTCCATTTTATCTAAAATTTGTTTTGTAGCTTTAATTAAAGATCCAAACCCAAACTCATCAACTTCAATTAGCTCGCTTCTGTTCTTGCCAAAATATTTCGCAAATTTAAATGAAACTGCATTGTTATCACTCATTAAATATGCAACATAATTGTATTCACCTGTTTCCGTCATAAGCTCTAAACTTTTATAAAAATTTTTATTTAATGAAAAGCCTTGAGAGTTATAATATATTTTAAGTTGTTCAAATTTTAAATTTTGATTGTTAGATTTAATTTTACCAATAGAGTTACGAGTTCGTTTAGCAAACAACTCATTAATCATTTTAATTTGCATTGGTTCTGAAGCAGTACCAATTCTGATAAAGCAGC
>JAYTXK010000468.1:0-2109 GCA_043743005.1 Ignavibacteriota bacterium | reverse complement strand
AATATTTCTCTATTGCTAATTCTAATTTAGAAATAGCCAAAGCTCTGAAATAATCTTTATTTTCACTATTTTTTAATTTGGATAAATCTTTATAATAGTAACCCATATATTCATCAGCCGAAGCAGACCAATAGTTGTCTTTAGTTTTTTTGATTATTTTTGTACCTTTTTCCAAATAATCTTTAGAACTTTCGTAATCTCCTGCCTCACGCAAAGTATTACCAAGTTTTAAATATTTTATGCCTTGTTGCAAATTTTGCGAATTTAGATTTGTAATTATTATTATAATCAAAACCAAGTAAATTGATATTTTTTTCATTTTTGTATTCCTTAATTATCGATACTACGCCAAATATTAAATCTTGCACCAATTGATAGCACTTCACTTGTAGGATTAATTATTGTAGTTCTACTACTCGGAACTACAAAATCCAAATCTGAAGAATGTGAATTAGCACTATAACTCATATATAATTCTAATGGAAAGTTATAATTTACATTTCTGAAACTAACTTCAAATTTGAAGAAATTACCTTTTAATGAAATATTATTTGAATTTAAATTAGGTGTACGTCCATCACCAAAAAAGAAACCCGTACCTAATGCTAAATTAGTTTTAAAGTCGCTTAAGCGAATTACATCTTTAAATATATATTGAGCACCTATTTGGAACATATTTGCATTCCATTCAATTTCACTATTTGAATTTGATTCAGTTTCTCTGATTTTGAAATTAATATAGTTCCCAAATATTTCTAAATCTTTTCCAAATCCAAGCAATGGTCCTGCATTTAAGTTAATACCAACATTATATCCTGGGTCAGTTTTAATAGATTTACTTCCAAAATAAACTCTATTGCCAGCAAGTGAAATTGAAAACATAATACTTGAATTGGCATAAGAGTCTGAATATAATTTTTTAAGATTATCATAATTGGTCTTCATTCTCTCCAATCTTGATAAATTTATTGAATCTTCTTTAAATTTTTCTTTTGAGTTTTCTTCAATTAATTTATCAGCTAATTTTTTGTAAAATTGAGTATTATTTTCATTAAGTGAAAAATCATAAATCTCAGATTTAAGTCTTTCATTATCATATCTTAAACTATCAATTGCATCTTTATATCTTTTTAGTTTTGAAATAGTATTATTAGCTGGAATTGCATCAAATTGATTTTTCAATTCTTGAGCAATCTTGTAATATTTCTTAAGAATATTTGGATCTGGCGAAGAAATTTCTTCACTTGTTGGTGAAGCTAATTTGATTTTTGGAGTTAATTCTCTCTCTTTAATTAAAGCATTATATTCTAATGCAATATTATAATATTCAAATAATTTTTCATTGTACAAATCTTCATTTTCAGTATATGCTTCCAATTGTGCATTACTTGGCAATGAAGGGAAATTATTTAAATCTTTTGAGAATAAAATAGAAGTAGAAAGCACAATTATTAATTGTATCAATACAACTAATCGTCTTATCATATATATTTTCCTTAGGTTATTAGTTTGATTTTTGAGGAGTTAAAATCATTTTCTAATAATTTAAAGAAAACTTATGTATTCATGTATTTTGCAAGTTAATTAAAATTAATTTAGAATGCAAGTTTTTTTATTATTTATTCAAATCTCTTTTTATTTAAGTGCATAAGACTTTTTCTTAGTTCGTAAGAAAATTTTCTCTCGAAAACTAAATATTTAGCAAATTCCAAATCACTAAATATTGCTTTCATTTCTTTGTCTCTTTCTTGAATAATAAGATATAACTCATTTTGCAATTTAAGTAGATTATTTGATTTCATTTTAACAATTTCAATTTTAGAGTTTTTATTTGAACTTACATTTTCTAATTCTTGTACTGCTTTATCAAGCTCAATGTTTTTTTCATCTATTTTAATTTGATATGCATTATATTTTATCATCATTTTATCTGATTTTTCTTCAGATAAATCCAAAGCATCAATTAATTTAATTTTCTTAAATGTTTTGATTCTTTCTTTCAATCTATTTGTAGTCTGAGAAAAAGCATTGATACTAATAAACAGTAAAACACATATTAAAATTGTTTTATGATTCAATTTCAACATCCTCCATAGATTCTAAAAGTAA
>JAYTXK010000467.1:0-4715 GCA_043743005.1 Ignavibacteriota bacterium | reverse complement strand
ATAATTTCTTTGGAATAAATTTTTCTATTTATAGGTTTTAATGAAAAAAATAAATTTTATAATTTATATGATTTTGTTTACAATTTGCAATTTGCAATCACAAACAGAAAAATACAACAGCTACTATTTAACAGAATTTGGTGGTCACAGTATATTAGGGTTTGGATATTTATCTACTCAATTATATGATTTATCTGAAATAAATTCACATTTAAATTTACAAACAACTTTAGGTGGAACTCCAACATCATCACACGAAATTAGACGTTCAACAATAAGCATAAATTTTAATGTATGTATTTCAAAAACAAATATATTTATTACTACTAAGTTTGGAGGCAAATATCAATACTATAAGTTTGATCCAGATGGAAATAAAGATTTACAAGTTAGTAGTTCTTTTTACCCACTTATTGATTTAGAAGTTTCATATCTAACTAATGATTTAATTTTTAAAGTATATTACCCTATATTAAATGATAAATCAGCTTTCTCATTTCCAGGTTTAAATGTTGGATTTAGATTGTAATTAACTAAAAAAATATTATACAGCAACAGAAATTTCTCAAATGATTTATAATGCAAATTAATTAGGAAACTAAAATGAAAAAGATACTCATATATAGCTTATTTATTACAATTATGCTAATTGGTTGTGATAAATGCAATGAAAATACACCAATTACTCCTGTTACTCCAGCTAACACAAGTGAATTAATACCTTTAGCAAAAGGAAATTATTGGAAAATGGAAGGATTACCAGATTCAAATAACGTAAAGAAAACTTCTTATCTATACTGTTTGAGGGATACAGTAATAAGTGGACTTACTTGGTGGATAATGTCACCTGATAATATTTCAACTACAACTGGTGGACCTGGTACTGGTACAATTCTATACAGAAATGATAATAAAGGTTTAAATCAAATTTTCTTTTACACTGGATCAAGAACTGAAGACTTAACTTATAAATATCCAGCAATCAAGGGTGAAAAATATGATGTAAATGGCTCAGAAGTAACAATAGAAAGTACTGACAATGTAGTTACATTTGGAAGCAAACAATTTAGTAATGTAATATTATATATTAATAAGTTTAGTATCTTTGGATTTACTTCTTATTCATACACTTATATATGTCCTGGCATTGGAATCGTAAAAATTGAAAATTATAGTGAAACTCAAAGTAAACCCAAAACTTTGGTTTCATATTTTGAACTGATAGAATACAAGATAAATTGAAATAAAACTAATAACATTTCTGTGAATGTAATAAAATAGAATATTTATAAAAAAGGGGCGAAAGCTTCTTTTTTTTTATGTAAATAATATTTCTGTGAGCTATGCGTTAGGTACTTGAAGAAAATCAACTTTCACTTTTATAATAACTTTAAAATACTTTTAATTGAATTGAAATCTACAAAAAATATTGATGAAGTAAAGCAAATTCCTTTGAGTAGGAATATTAAGTCGCAAAAAAGAACTTTAGTAAAATCATTTTCAAAACAGAATGAATTTACTCGAAATGGTTTGATAATTTGTGTTGTTGGTAGGGTATTTTATGTTGAAGATAATTTAACTAAAATAGTATATGCTTGTGATATTCTAGGTACAATTAATTCACCTTATAAAAAATCGTCAATTGCTGTAGTTGGAGATTTGGTAAAGTTCAATATTTCGGAAGAAAGAAATGACAATAATTTGTATCTTGGTAGTTTGATTGAAGTAAAAGAAAGAACAAGCAAATTATGCAGAAAAAGTGCTGGTAGAGCAGATAGGGAACAGGTAATAGCAAGTAATGTAGATTTAGTGGTAGCTTTTTTTTCAGCAGCCGACCCATATTACAATCGAAGATTAATAGATAGATACCTTGTGGTAGCAGAAGAAAACAATTTGGAAATTGCTATTTTTGTAAATAAAATTGAACTTTTAGAAATAGAATTTATTAAAAGTGATTTTCAAGTTTATCAAGACTTGGGATATAAAGTGTTTTTCATTTCCTTAGAAGTTGAAGAAGAAGGAAATTTAATTGAAGCAATAGATTATTTAAAAGATAAAATTTCAGTTGTTACAGGTCCTTCTGGAGCTGGTAAATCTACTTTTGTAAATAAAATATTAGGACATGAAATACAAGTAATTGGTGAAATTAGCGATAGGACAAGTAAAGGACAGCATACTACAAGTTTTGTAAAGTTATTTCATCTTCCCAATGGTGGAAATTTAATTGATTCACCGGGTATTAGAGAATTTGGATTGTGGGAATTTGAAAAAAGTGAATTGGCGTTATTTTTTCATGATTTTGATTTGTACAGAGATAAATGTAAATATAATAGTTGTAGCCACTCCCACGAACCATTTTGTGCAGTTAGAGAAGCTTATGAAAATGGTTTAATTGATTCGCAGAGGTTTGAAAGCTATTTAAGTTTGTATGAGTCATTATCTTAATTGATTTGTAAGTTTAATTTAATGATTAGTAAAATAAAAAAAACTGTCCTAATTTATATTAAAATTTAATATATTTTAAAACAGTTTTTAATTTTAACAGAATTTAAGTTTATTTAATTGTAGCAATTAAATCATCATCAATTACAAACTCTTCAGGAACTAAAATTCTACCGCAATGTTCACAATGTTTTGGTATATCCAAATTTTCAGTTTTTCTAATTTCAACTAATAACTGTGGAGGGATAGCACTATAGCATCCCGAACAACTATTTCTTTTTACTTGAACAGCAGCGTTTCTGTGAAATGCTCTTATTCTGTTATATTCAACTGAAATAGTTTTGTTGATTGTTTCAAATACAATATCTCTTTTGATATAAAGATCTTTAACTTCATCATCTTGGCTTGAAGCCAAATCCCTCATTTCTTTTTCCATAACTTTAAGTTCTGCTTTTTCTGTTTGGTATTCCAACTCTTGATCTTTTAAAATTCTAACTAAGTTTTCAGACTTAACAGTTTCAGTTCTTAATTGATTTTCTAATCTTTCATACTCAGTTTTTACATGAGTAACTTCATTTGTAATAGCATCAAATTCTTTGTTATTTCTAACCAGAAATTGTTGTTTGCTCAAGTTTTCTTCTTTTTCTTTTAATTCTTTTAATGTTAATTGTGCAGTTGAGCAGAATTTTCTAATGTTATTTAGAATATCTTTAGTTTCTTCAGCAGTAGCTAAAAACACACTTACCTTCTTTTCCTTTTCCTGTACCTTTATAGGTAAGTCCCCAAAATCTTCTTGTAATTCGTCAAGATTTTCATCTATAAATGCTAAAGCTGCTACTCTTTGTAATTGAAATTCCATTAAGTCACCAATTAATTTATTAAATAATTTTTTTGTTTATCTTCGTAATCATATTTTGGAAAGTACTTTAAAGGATTAGTATAAGTATTTGAAACTATTATATTTACTTCACCTTCAAAATTACTTTGCAATAATCTTGCCAAATGTTGAGGAACAAATTGTTCCATTTCGTAATGCCCAAGGTCTATTAATGCTATTTTGCCATCAAGTTTGTGAAAATTATGATAAGTATTATCAGCTGTTATAAAACAATCTACATCCGAATTTAATACTTTTTCAATATATGAGCTTCCACTTCCACCAATTATTGCAACTTTATTTATTAATTCTGTTTTTCCAATGCAATATCTAATCGGAGAATTAAATATGCTTTCACATCTTTCTAATAGAATATTTAGGTTTATTGGGATTTCAAAATGACCAATTATTCCCATTCCTTTATCATTGTAATCTGAAATTGATTCAATAAATCTTTGATTTTGTAAATCCAATAAGTCAGCAATAATTCTATTTGTACCATTATTATGGACATCAAAAGTTGTATGAACAGAATACAAATGTAAGTTGTTTTTTATAATTTCACTAACTAAATTGCCAACTCTTTCAGTATAAGAAATCTCACTCAAAGCAGTAAATATTAAAGGGTGGAATGTTATAATAATATCACATTCTAAAGATTTTGCTTCTTTAATTACATTTTCATTTACTTCTAATGCTATTAGGACTTTAAATATTTCATTTTTTAGTCCTTTAATTTGCAACCCAACTTTATCGCCTTTCAAAGCACTTGAAGTAGGTAGTAAATGATTTATTTTAGTAACAAAATCTATAAACTGCATTTATTTTGGAGAGATTTAAAAGAAACTAAATTAAAACATATTGAAAAACGTTTTCAATACTAACACAAAATTAACTAAAAAAAATGAATTTTCTTATTAAACATTGATTATATTTAACCAAAAATGAAATTTAAAAATTTAATACTCATATTTTTACTATTATTAACTGAATTATTTACTTCAATAGCACAAAGAACTCCAGATAAAGATAAAGGTGTAACAGGAGGATTGCCTAAGTTCAAATCCGATAGTACAATTATTTTTACTTCTCCCAGACCATTATTAACTCTTGATGAAACAATGAAACAAATGACAAATGGTGCTGGTATTAATATTATTTTTTCTGAAAGTGGATTTGGTTTCGGTGGATTTTGGAAAAAGTATTATGGTCAAAACTATGCTTTAAGTATTGATTTGAATTTTTCTGAAGCAACAAATTCCGATGAGTTACCTTCTCCTGATTATAAGTATGGACAGTATTTGGTTGCTTTTAAAAAAAATAGATTATACAATATCCCTCTAACAGTTAGTTTGCAAAAATATTTTTTTCAAAATGTACTTTTAGAAAATTTGAA
>JAYTXK010000466.1:0-1617 GCA_043743005.1 Ignavibacteriota bacterium | reverse complement strand
TAAACCAGTCGTACCTTATACAGCATATAGAAAAAGAAATACAAATAAATATATATTTCCTAGTGTATCAAGTGCAATTGAAAGATGGTCAAGAGCAGATGGCAAAGGATCTATTATTATAATACCTCAAAAAAATGCTTCCAGTTCTAATGAACTTTATTTCTGCGATAGATTAGTATTTTATGGTGTTGATGCTGTTGATCAAAATAATAGACCAAAACTCTCTGTTATTTATTCAAAACGACCAAAATTATAAAACTTTTATTTATCTTACTTAATTAAAACTATTACGAAATTAAAATTATTATGAAATTTAAATTATTCTTTGTTTTTGTTTTTACCAGCTTTCAGCTTTTTGCTGATGGTGGCTCAAATTATTCTATATTTGGAATTGGTGATATTAATAAAAGTAGTGGACCGAGCTATGAAGCATTAGGTGGGACATCAATTGCCATGCCGATGGAATCAGCTATCAATACAAATAATCCAGCAATGTGGTCATTTAATACTACAACAAGGTTTCAAGTTGGATATAAATTTAATCAATATCTGGTTAGTGATGCAAATTCTTCTATAAATCAAAATAATGGTAGAATAGATGGGTTTCATATTTTATTTTCAATAGATACAGCACTTGGTTTGAGTTCTGGATTAGGATTATTTTCAAATTCCACTCAAAACTATTATATTTCTACTCCAATGAATTATTCAATTGATAGTATTGCGGCTTCTGGGAAAACCATTTTCCAAGGAACTGGTGGAATTTCAAATATGTATCTTGGACTTGCTATAAAGCCCCTTTCCTTTTTGTCTGTTGGGATTCAAGGGAAAGCTTATTTTGGTGTAAGTGATGATTTAGTTAGGTCAATATTTAATGAAAATTATACTTTTGAATCTCTAAGCAGACAAAATAGATCATTTAAAGGTGGGTCAGCCAGATTAGGCTTAAGTCTTTCTTTTGAAGATTGGAAATTAGGTGCATATTATGAAACAAGTCCTCAAATGACTGCAAATAATACAACTACTTACTATTCCTCTTTAAACAAAGATACTATATTCACAAATAGTAATAACTTTGCTATTCCGAGTTCATTGGGCTTGGGCTTATCTTATTTAACAGGTAAGTTTTTGATTGGATTTGATTATAAAGCTCAAAATTTTACAGGGTTTAATTTCAAAAAATTAAATAATGTAGAATATACAAATGGCAATAATATTAGTATTGGAGTGATGAGATATAGTAGCACTTTGGCAGGCTCTCCATTGTTAGATAAAATCTCATATAAATTTGGAGCAGGATATAACAAACTTTATTATAAAGTTAATGGTATTGATATTACAGAAATGTATGGTAGCCTTGGTGCTTCTATTCCTTTGCCAGGCTCTGGAGTAATTGACTTCAGTTTAACTTTAGGCAAAAGAGGCACCACTTCAGATGGGCTAATCCAAGAACTATTTACAAAATTTGGTATCTGTGTTAGTATTGGTGATGTTTGGTTCAAACCTTTCAAAAGAAATTTGGAATAGTTAATTATAAAATTTAACTTATTACAAATAAGTTAAATAAATATAAAATATAAATCGGAAATTAATAATGTCAAAAAAAAATAATTTTTA
>JAYTXK010000465.1:0-5773 GCA_043743005.1 Ignavibacteriota bacterium | reverse complement strand
ACAAATGATTTTGCTTTTGCTGATAAACCATTATCAATTATAATAAAATATACACCATTTGCTAATTTTTCAGTATTTAACATAAATTTATTTTGACCTAAAGTAGTACTCATAGTATTTGAAAAGACTACATTACCTTGAGCCGTCAAAACTTCAATTTTTGCTGAATTCAAACTTGCTTCGAAAAGAACTGAAGTATTAATAGATACAGGCATAGGAAAGATATTTATATCAGACTGATCACTAATTAAATCAATACTTAATTTTAAAGAAGCATCTTCTATCATTGTAATATCAGATTTAGCAATTGGGTTCTGTATATAATCTACAACAACTGTAGCAAATACAGGATTAAAACCATAAGCATCTGAGACTAAATTATAAACTCCATCAGTTAATTCATTAATAGCAAAATTACCTGACTTTTCTGTAAATGAGTAATCTACAATATTTCCATTATTATCAGTAATATAGACTAAAGCACCAGTAACAGCAACATTAGCTTGAGATGAATTATTTTTACCATCAAAAACACCTTTTGCATTATTAACATAACCTATAATTCCTCCAATACCTGGTTTTTTAACTACAGCTTTATGGATTGCTTCATAAACTACTTGATTCATAGCATCATTTACAGAAATACGACTTGCTTCTTTCCATTTCATTGAAACAATGTCATTTAACTTTATATACCCAGGAACATAAGTCTTGTCATTTGGCATTGAAAGAACAACATATTCACCAAATTCAATTCCTTTAAAAGTAAAATTTCCTTTAGCATCAGAAACAGTAGAATATGTAATTGATTTATTGTTATTGCTATTAGTAGAACCAATCTTAATTGCAATTAAGTTAGAAACTAATGGTTCTCCTTTTTCATTTTTAACTACACCTGCAAACCCGTTTACCTTCTTAGTTGGTAATAACTTCAATTTAAAATTAATATCACTTATATCATCAGCTACGAAAATAATATCAGATTCCATAGGGTTTTCAACTTCATTATAATATTGAAGTAAGTATTTTGGAGTTGATGTCGAATTATTTAACATTTCTTTAACATAAGCTACTAAAGTTAAGTTTTCAGGTACTTGTATTGAATATAATCCATTTGCATCAGTTTTAGTTGTTAAAGTTAAATTATTATTTGCACTTTTAGAATTGTTACCTTTAAAAATTTGTTCTGCAGAAACAAAAACAATATACGCCATAACAGGTTCACCTGCTTCATTAACTACTGAGCCAGTAATTGTATGTTTTTTGGGTTCAGGTAATTTTGTTAATACAAAATCAACAACAACTTTTCCGTTTACATCCACTTTAATAGTTTTTGCTTTACCAATATTATCAACTCCATCATACCACATACTTGCATATCCAGCTGCATCTACTTTCACTCTATACTCAGCTGGTGCAGGAACTTTACTAAAATAATATTTTCCATCTTGAATAGTTGCATTATATACCGGTTCAAGACCATTTGCAACTTTTGAAATTGACCATAACTGAACATTTCCTTGTTTAATTGGATTTTTATCTTGGTCAATTACTGAACCATACACATAGCTTGTTGAGGTTGGAGTTTCATTTAAAATTTGGATTTTAATAGCATTTGTTGCTCTTACTTTTTCATTGCAAGTAGCAACTGCTGTTACAACAATACTAACCCATTGCATATCTTTAGTAGGAGTAAAGCTTAAATAACCTGAAGCAGCATCAAATTTGTAATTTTTAACTGTTGACTGAACTTCTTCTAAGATATATTTAATAGGGCAATTTAAATTTGTTTCAGCCTTAAATTGTAAAGTGAATTGTTTATCTGGTGAAGCATTTATATATGGTGAATTATTATTTGTCAAAGGGCTTGTAAATTTTACATAATCTGTTGAACCTCCACCATTGCTATTTGGGTCACCTATAATTCCATAAATTGTAGCAGTTGCCATAATATTAGGATTGCAATCAAGTGAAGCATTAATATTTAAGAATTTTTTACCATCTTTATCAGACCATATAGTTAACAAATTACCAACTATTTTATAGCTAAATTCATCAGGTGAGTTTTGACTTTTAACATTAAACAATACTTTACAATCAGTTCTATTAGATGATGTTTCTAATTTAATAGTAAGTTTTTCGCCTACTTTAATACTTAAAACATCAAATTTGTTTGTAAATTTTATATAGTCAGTTGGAGGAGGAGTATCTCCATTGATTTGAAGCTTAGTTTCAGAAGGATTACTTTCAACAATTATATTTTTAGAATCTATATAAGTTGAGGTAACTTTAAAGTAATAAATTGCTGGGCTTAATCCTTTAAAATCATAAACAAATTCCTTTTCTCCTCCAGCTACTTTTAAACTTGTATATAGTTTGTATTGAATTTGACCATTTCCTGAATATCCTAAATACACATTATAACCTGTAGCTTTTTCACCTTTAATATTTGGATTCCAAATTAAATGTGCAATGTTGGTTGGAGGAACTGTTTTTTCAACAATCAGTTCTGCTCTCAGACTAACTGGAGGCTCAATTGTTGATTGTGCATTTGTATTTTGCACATTGCTACCAAGTAAAATAGCAAAAACAATAGCTATTAAACTTACATTTGTAAATATTTTTTTCATAACACACCTTTGATTTTTAGATATAATATTAAAATAAAATTAAATTTATAATTTGGAATTTACTGACAAATACATAAGTTCATTATTTGTTACAATATATGCAAAATAAAATAAATAATTTCAAAAATAATTTAATTATCTTTATTTAGTTCATTTTTTTTAATAATTTAAAAAAAAAATAAAGGCAATTTATGAAAAAAAGTTTAAGTAGTTGTTTATTTTGTATTCTATTAACTATAGTATGCAATTATCAAATCTTCTCAGCACCAGTAAATAGGGAAAAAGCTGAAAAAGTACTCTTGCAATTTATAAAGAATTTACCAATTGATAAAGCAGGAAGTAATAATATTATTCAAGTTTATCCCGATAGTAAACTTAAATTAAATTCAATATCCTCTTTAGATTTGTCTGATGACTTTTATGTTTATAATTTAAATAAATCTGCATTTGTAATTATTTCTGCTGAGGATAAAACCAAACCAATTTTAGCTTATTCGGTAGAAAGTAATTTCAATTTAGACAATGCTTCACCACAATTAAAATGGTGGCTTGAAGAAATGAAACAATCAATTTCTAAAGTTAAAGCAAATGATAAAATATCATTAAACCCAGAATGGCAAAACATTTTATTAAAAAATAAAAATAATAATTTAGCAGAAATTAATTTAGTTAATCCACTTTTACAAACAAAATGGAATCAAGCACCTTACTATAATGATAAATGCCCTTTAGATCCTAAATTAAACCAAAGAGCAGTTACAGGTTGTGTTGCAACTGCAATGGCTCAAGTTATGAAATATTGGAATTACCCTACAAAAGGCTCGAGTTTTCACCAGTATAATCATAATTATTTTGGAACATTATTTGCAAATTTTAGTAATACTACTTACGATTGGGCTTCAATGGCAAACAGAGTTACTTCAACTAATGATGCAGTTGCTACTTTAATGTTGCATTGTGGGATTGCTGTTGATATGGATTACAGTGTAGAATCTTCTGGTTCGGAAGGTGCAAGTTTAGTAGCACCAGCTTTAATCAATTATTTTGGTTATTCTTCTAATACTAAAGCAGTAGATAGAGATAAATATTCGTTTCAAAACTGGGTGGATTTATTAAAAGCAGAATTAACTTCTTCACGACCTATTTATTATCAAGGAATTGGGTCAGGTGGAGGACACGCTTTTGTTTTAGATGGATTTGATAACAATGGTTTGTTTCATGTAAATTGGGGTTGGGATGGACAAAGTGATGGTTATTTTGCATTAAGTGCATTAAACCCTGATGCTTTAGGTACTGGTGGTGGCGATGGTGGCTTTAATTCAAACCAAACTGCTGTTGTTGGGGTTGAAGCACCAACCTCTAAAGGATCAAAATTACAGTTAGATGCAGAAATTATTGTAACACCTATTCCTGTAAAATTTGCTGAACCATTTTATATTACTACAAATATTATTAATTCAGGTAATTCAATTTTTAAAGGATCTTTAGCAGCAGCTTTATTTACGACAAAAGGTGTATTTGTAACTTTTATTGATACAGTAATTGAAAATGGTTTACCAATTGGCTTTAACTATGGAGTTAATGGTATTACTTTTGCAACAAATGGCATTGCATCTGCATCACCAGGTGATTACATTGTAGCAATTTTTCAAAAAGAAGAAAATGGCAAATGGAAAATTATTGATGATGGAAAAGGTACAAATATAGTTTCAATTACTATTGAAGGTCCATATAATACTATTTCACTTTTTGCTGAAATGATTCCTAGTATAAAATATATTGAAAAAGGAAAAGATTTTTCTATATCAACTGATTTTGCAAATTTAAGTAATGCAGATTTTAATGGTGAAATAACTTTAGATTTATATAATTTAGATGGTACTTGGATAAGTCAAATTGCTTCAAAAAACGATATTACTTTAGAATCTGTAAGTCATTTTACAAATGGACTTATATTTCAAGTATCAGGATTAAATCTTGAAGCTGGAGAATATTTAATTGCAGCTTGGAGTAAACCTAAAACTGATACTAATTATACACTTATCAGTCCTAGTTCATTTAAAAATCCAATTTCTATAATAGTTTCAGCTACTCCAATTGCTCAAGATGTTTTAGAGCCAAATAATACAAAAGCTACTGCAACTCAAATTAATCTTTCTGTTAATTCTAATGATGTATTTAGCCCTCCTTTAATGAAAGATAACTTAAATATTCATATTTCTAAAGATGTTGATTTTTTTAATATACAATTTCCAAATATAAAAACTTATGATTATTATATAAAAGCAATAGTTTATGATATAAATAATCCAAATGGAACTGCCAAATATGATTTAGATGCTGCGATTTCTTATGAATTAAATGGAATTCCCTCTGATACAGTGTATGATGATGTTACAAATGCAATAAAAGTAAAGGCAGGTGATATTTTAAATTATAAAGTTAGTCCACTATTTCAAGGCTTATTAGGAAATTATGCTATTTCTTTTCAAATTATGAGGAAGGTTTCAACAGGAATTGAAGATGAAATTCCTTATCTTATGATTTATCCTAATCCAGCAACAGAAGTAGTTTGTTTTGATAATAATAATAATTTTGAAAATATTGAACTGATTGATATTTTGGGAAATTTAAAAAGGAAATTGAATGTAACTACAAATGATAAAAATATTTGTATTAATATTAGTGGTCTAACTAATGGTATTTATTTTATACAAAGTAATAATAAAATTTTAAATAAGTTTATTATTGCTAAATAGTAAAGATAATTTAGTTGTTCAAATTATGTAAAATTAAACATTAAATAAATTTAACTATACTTACATTACCAATTTTTTTAATACTAAAGCGTTTAAGTGTTTTTAATTGAAATTAAATTTATATATATATTAAGGGTTTTAAAATGTATCGTAATTTTACCAAGCTAATGTTACTTCTTGTATTTTCTTTAATTGGGAACAGCATATTAATTTCTGCACCAATAAGTTCAAGTAAAGCACAAGCAGTTCTAAAAATGTTTTTAATTAGTAAAAACAATTCTACCAATAATATTAAATTAATTTATCCAATAAATATTGAATTGAACAAGTTAAATGATATTCAATCTGAAATTACTCCAAATGATTACTTTATTTTCAAATTAG
>JAYTXK010000464.1:0-4853 GCA_043743005.1 Ignavibacteriota bacterium | reverse complement strand
TCCAAGAGTGGTACTTCCCAGATACCTCTCCCATAAGTACCTGCTTTTAGTTTCATTGAACTATAATTAATTTCTAAATCATTTACAATTACACTTGGCAGTCCATCACCAAATATTTGCCAATCTGTATTACTTGCATCTTTAAAAAATACCCCTAAATCAGTACCAACATAAAGTCTATCAGCAGTATTATTTTGATAAATAATTGAATTAACAGGTACATTAGGTAATACATTTGAAATATTAGTAATTGTTGTTCCATTTATTTCAAATACTTTTTTGCCACTTACAAATCCACTCGAAGCAACAAATACTCTATTTGGGTTTTTTGGGTCAACTGCCATAGAAACAATTATTGTAGCTATTTGACTATTTATACTCATTTTAGACCAATTTGTGCCACCATCTGTTGTTTTCCATAATACAGGCGAATCAAAATAATTCGGAGCTGATTGAGATGAAGCATAACTTGCATAAATATAATTTGGATTTGATGGAGAAACTGCAATTGACATTAAAGTTTGACTAGTATTATTTCCAAATTTACTAATTTTATTGAAAGTATTTCCTCTATCAGTCGATTTCCAAACATTTTGAAAACCACAATATATTGTTGAAGGAGTTTTAGGGTCAATTACAATTGGTGCACACCAGTATCCAGCTTCTCCTGTTACATTTGAGCTTATCATAGGGTTTTGATCAACTGTAAGCCCTGCATTTGTCGATTTAAAAAATGAACCATATTGTGCAGAACAGTAAACAAATTGGTTGTTAGTATAATCAATTGCACAATCCATACCATCTCCACCAGAAGTATTATTCCATTTTGATTGAGAAAATTGATTTGTACCATTATCTTGAGCTCCACCCATAATAAATGAATCATCTAATTGAGAGCATGAAATTCTAGAAAATTCCATTATTTGCATACCATTATTTGAATCAAACCAGTTTACCCCGCCATTTGAACTATAATGAACTCCACCATCACATCCTAAAAATATTTTACCAGCAGGAGTAACTAATAAATCATGCATATCTGGATGAGTAGAAGGCAAACCAGTTCCTTCATATCCATAAGAATCTATCATTCCGTTGAATGTAGTTCCTCCATCAGTTGATTTCCAAGCACTTATTCCTGCAATATAAATTGTATTTTTATTAGAATTTGAAATAGCAATTGCCAAATCATAAGTCCCCTGTCCTCCACTTTTGTATTTAGTCATTGAACTACTTAGATAATTTGGTTTTTGATTACTTTTTGAGTTTGGAGTCTGCCAAGTTTCACCAACATCAACTGATTTTGCCAACGCACGAAAGCCACCACTTGCATCAGCCAACACTCCATAAATTAAATTATCATCTAAACTTGTAGTAGCAAATTTTATTCTACCACAATCACTAAAAGTAGCTTTTACAGCCCATGTACCAGCATTTACATCATATTTTTGAATATTCATACTGCCACCATTAGCATAGAAGGCTCCATATAAAATAGCTGCATTGTTTGTATTCATAGCCAAATCTCTACATTTTTGATTGCTAATCTGAAGCCATATTTTTCCACCATCGGTAGATTTATAAACCCCTGAAGAAGTAGCTGTATAAACAATACTTGGATTGCTTGGATGAACAATTACTTTATAAATCTTATACAAACTTGATCTATTTATGCTTGAACCAATTGGACTTAGCAGCTCCCAAGATGAACCACCATTTGTAGTTTTCATAATACCCAAACTTGGATATTGTCCCATTCCTGATGGACCATCTGCATCACCAGTTGCTACATAAATTGTATTTGTGTTTGTAGGAGAGATTGCAATGTCAGAAATTCCAATTGACATAAATACAGTTTGATCAAAATTTGTCCAATTCAAACCAGAATTTGTAGATTTCCATAATCCACCTCCAGAAGAGCCTGCCCATAATACATTTTCATTACTTGGACTGTATTTAATTACATTTATTCTACCAGCACCTGAAGTTTGGTTTACATCAACTGTATTAAATGGACCTAAGGCTTTCCATTGAAAATTTCCTTGTGTACTATTATTCTTAGATTTTTTGAAATTTTGAAATTCATTATAAGCATTTCTCAAATCTGGATAAGTACCATCAGGGTTAAGCCTATTTTCCATAAAATATTGTGAACGTAAAAAAGGCTTCCAACCAGAACCTTTTTTATTATTAAGTGTGTCATAATAGCTTGAATGATATTTGACAGCTTCAAAATAATTCATATTTAAAACATCTAAAATACTTTTATCCTGTGATTTTAGTGATAAAGTAATTAATGATATTAGTATTAAATGTAATATTTTAGATTTTAGATTAAATATATTTTTCATAAAAGTCCTACCTAAAGAATGTTTTCTTTTTTTATTTTAAATTAATTTCAAAGATAAAGATTTTTTGCATAATTTTTGTTATGTTATATTTTTTAAAAAGAAAGAAAAAATTAATATATAACAAAACTATGATAAGAGATGGATTAAGTGTTTGTATAATTACAAAAAATGAAGAAAAAATGATAGAAGACTGTATTCTTTCAATTAAAGATATAGCCAATGAAATAATAATAGCCGATACAGGCTCAAATGATAATACAATTGCTATTGCAAAATCTCTGGGTGCTAAGGTATTTAATATCCCTTGGGAAAATGATTTTTCTAAAGCAAGAAATTTTACTTTAGATCAAGCACAATGTGAATACATACTTATATTAGATGCTGATGAAAGAGTTTTGAACCCACAAGTATTAGAATCTGTATTAAATAATTCATCTAACTTAACTGCTGGATGGCTTTGCGAATTAACTTCTTACTCAGAAAAAGAAGGTGGCTCAAAAGATATTTATATTTCAAACCTCTTACGTATAGTTAGAAACAAGCCATTTATAAGATTTTCTGGTTGTATTCACGAGCAAATACTTGAACCAATATTTAAAAACAATTTAAAAATTGAAAGTACAACTCTAAAGATAGACCATCTTGGTTATAATTTAGATGCAAATTCAATGGAAAAGAAGCAATTAAGAAATTTGGAACTATTATTACAAGTTGTAAAAGAAAAACCTTTTGATGCTTATAATCTTTATCAACTATCTAAAACTTATCTTGCTTTAAAAGATTTAGATAACGCAGAAAAATATATTAGTGAAGCACTAAAGTACGTGGATAATAATGGAACAATCAAGCCTCAAGCTTTAAATTTTGGTGCAATTACTGCCTATCAAATGGGAAATTTAGAGATTGCCAAATTGAGAGCATTAGAATCTTTGAGTTTAATAAAAGTACAAGCTTTCGCCAATTATATTTTAGGTGAAGTTGAAAATGATTATGGTAATCACCAAGCAGCTTTTGAAGCTTATTCAAACTTGAATTATGCACTTCAAAATTCAGATGCTACTACTAAAATTGTTGGCGATTATCATATTTCACCTGAACAGCTTAGCTTTAGAATTGGTAGAGCTTTAGTTGGATTAAAAAGACATAATGAAGCAGAGCTTTTCTTTAGTGAAGGTAATAAGTATGCTCCAAATGAAGTTTCTAATATTGTTGGTCTCGCAAATGTAGCTTTTCATAATAAAGAATATCTTAAAACAAAAGATATATTATTAAAAGCACTTGAAATAAATCCAAAAAGAAGCGACCTTACAAATTATTTAAATCAAGTAGAAATTGCTTTAAATCAAATTAAAAGAAATGAAAATATAAATAAAGATAAATTAAACTCTCCATTGCTAACATTAGCAATGATAGTTAAAAATGAAGAAAAGATGCTAAATGAATGTTTGGAAAGTGTAAAAGGATTGGTCGATGAAATTGTAATTGTTGATACTGGTTCAATAGATTCGACAAAAGATATTGCAATGAAGCATAATGCAAAAATATATGATTTTGCTTGGAACAATGATTTTTCAGAAGCAAGAAATGTTGCATTAGCAAATTCAAAAGGTAAATGGATTTTATACTTAGATGCTGATGAAAGGTTAAATAAAATTGATAATTTTAAATTAAAGGAATTATTAACATCACTGCCTGAAAATGTTGGTGGCTTGATTTGTACAATTGAAAGCATTCATTCAAATTTGACTGGTGAAGGAGATTTGCATAGAGGAGGTTACCCAAGATTATTTAAAAATATAGGCTACCCAAAAGTAAAATTTCAAGGAAGAGTACACGAACAAATAGCTCCCTCTCTCAGAGATAATGGTTATGAATTTCTAACTTCAGATATTACAATTTCACATTTGGGCTATAACCAATCAAGGGAGATAATGGAAGGTAAAGTGCAAAGAAATTATCAGATGCTACTTGAACATATAAAACAAGAGCCAATTAATGGATATGCTTGGTTTCAATTAGGACAAACCCTTGGTCAAATGAATTTAATAAAAGAAGCTGAAGAAGCAATTAAATTTTCTGTTTCTTGTGGCAATCTTTCAAATTCTGTTTTTGCAAGTGCAGCGTCAGCTTTAGCACAATATGCAGGTAAGAAATTACAATTTGAAGAAGCATTAATCTGGGCTGAAAAATCTTTGGATAAAGCACCTGATCAAATTTATTCATTATCATTAAAAGCATTTGCATTATTAAAACTGAATAAACTAAATGAAGCTAAAGAATTATTTGAATATATAATCCCAAAATCACAAAATGTATCTGGAGTGCCTCTCGCTGGCTTTGATATTATTATAGATAAAAAGATATTAGAAAAAGGACTTGATGAAGCAAATCAAAAGTTAGGAATAAGCTAAAATATAAATAGAATTAAAATGAAAAACATAATTCTAAATGAAAATTTATGATCAAATTAATTTATAAATAATTTGTATTTACTCAAATTAA
>JAYTXK010000463.1:0-3162 GCA_043743005.1 Ignavibacteriota bacterium | reverse complement strand
TATAAATAAAATTAGAATATTTCATTGAGATTATTTTCATATAAATTGAAGATTCTAAATAAAAATCTATTTCATCATGTTTCAAAGTAGTTTTTAATATCTCTTTAAATAATTCTGTATTAGATTCAATGTCGTCAAAATCAGTCCAAAGATGAAAAAAAGTATCTAATCCATACTTAACTGCTACAAAGAGTTGATTATATTTTTTTTCTTCAATAAATGTATTTACTAATTCCCACTCTTCTAGAATTGATCGTTCAGATTTTCTTGTATTTCTTTCATTTCTAAATTCTTTATTGAATTGAGCCCTTTTAATCATAGCCCAAGGTGTAGGCTTTAAATCGTATTGCATAAGTTTCTCCAGAATTGTTTTTAAACTTAATACAAACATAAGTATGTCAGCGACAAATTGTAGATTGTAAAAAAAACTGACCTTTTAAGACAGCCCAGTGAAGAATCCAAAAAATAATTCGTAGGGGTAGAGCTTGCTCTACCCAAAAAGATACATATTTATCAAAATTAGAAAAACTCATCTAATTCCCAATTTAATGGATTATATTCAATATATAAACGAGTTCCTTGTAATTCATTTTCATTTCTAATTATATGTTCGTAATAATTTCGTTGCCAAACCTTTAAACCTAATGATTGTCTCGATTTATTTATTTCAATTGTCGAAAGAGATTTCAGAACCTGAATAATTGAAGAAATATTAGTAGGGGCAGAGCTTGCTCTGCCCTCATCATTCGAATCTATATTTTTGAGTAGAGCCAGCTCTACCCCTACATTTTCTTCATTATTAATAATTTTAATTATTAAATGTAAATGATTTGGCATAATTACATAACAATCAATAATAATATTTTTGAATCTTATTGGTAATTCGTTTATTATATTATTAACAATTTTTCCATACTCGTTTAATATGCACTTTTCATTTTCAACTAATCCAAATATGTTTTCTCTATTAAATGCACAAATTGTTATAAAATACATTCCTGCTTTGGAATAATCATAATTCTTTAATCTTATTGATTTTCTTTTATGCTTTTCAGGATTATATTTCATTAAAATTTAAAATTTGTTATTAATTTATTTCGTAGGGGCAGAGGGGTAGAGCTTGCTCTACCCAAAAAGATACATATTTCGTAGGGGCAGAGCATGCTCTGCCCAAATAGATTAATGTAAAAAAGGGCAGAGCAAGCTCTGCCCCTACATATTATTTATTTTTTTTTTAACAAAAAAATCACAGAACAATAAACCTTGATAAACTCTTCTAAAAACTTATCACTAATATTTATGTTTAACTCAAAATCTTCTTCATCTTTATTTAAAAATTCTGACTTATCACCAATAACTTTTGATAAGCCTTCCAAATCATTATAGAAATACTCTTGCAATAAAGGCATAATCTGCTGGCACCAAGCAAACTTTAACTCTTCAAATGATTTCACTTTCATCAAATATGCATGCCCTATCTGATAATCTCTGCTCTTTTGCTTTTTGATTTTTTTGTTTAGCTCTTGAAGGAAAGTGCTTAAATCAAAATGAGTATTAGGTTGAGTTAAGTTTAAAATTCCAAAGTGCGTTTCAGTTAATCCATTAATTATTGTTTCTATATTGTTTTCACTTATAATATGTAATACATTACCATTGATAATTTGTGCTGTAAAATTAAAATCTAATTTACCATTTTTTTCCCAATTTATTTCATTTATATACTTTGGCATCATTTCTTCAAAGGCAAATCTACGCCTAAGAGCAACATCCAAATGAATGAGCGATCTATCGGCTGTATTCATAGTACCGATAATATATAAATTTGGTGGAATACCAAATTTATCATTAGAATATGGAAGTTCAACTATTATTTCATTTTCAGCACCAAGCCTTTTATCTGGCTCAAGCAAAGTAATAAGTTCACCAAATATTTTGGAAATATTACCCCTATTTATTTCATCAATAATGAGAACGAAACGAGGACATATTTTTGCTATATCTTCATTTGTAACATTAGGACTTTTATTTTCATTATCTTTTTTAACATCATCATTTTTGTCTGTATTTGAAGAGATTTTTAGTTCCTCTTTTAATTTCTTTTTTGCTTCCTCTATTAAATTCTCTTTACAAGTATCCCATTCATATTTCGCATTATCACAGATTTGTTTAAAAATACCATCTTTTATTTCATAAATTGCATCTTTGCCTTCAGATTTTACTGTCAAGCCTTCTATAAACTGCTCATAAGAATATGACTGGTGGAATGTGATAAAATTTATTTGATTGTTTGCGATTAATCCTTTATATTTATCTTTATCTTTATCATAAGCAATTCCTTTAATAATTTCCCATGCTTTATGCTTGGTATTATAAGTCTTTCCAGTTCCAGGAGGACCGTAAAGTATAGTATTAAGTGGTTCTTTACTATCACTTGGAATTGTTGTTGTATTACTTGGAATTATCCATTCTTTAATCTCATTTTCATGTTTATTGTAAGTCTCTAAAAATACTTCTAACATTTTTTGTAGATTACTTATAATAGTACTTTCGATACATGGGTTCTTAGTTTCATCTAAGTCACATAAATTTAAAGTTAGCAAAATGAATTCATCATTAAAACTTACACCTTTTCTACTTAATTCATTTCTTAAAGTAGCTTCTACTCTTTTTCTCATTTGATATTTTGGAGGATTATTATTACTCCAACCAATTTGAAAATGAACAGTTTTAGCTAAAATATTAAAATGGATTATAGGATAAAATCCTCTGCTAACTATATTTGGATTTTTTCTGAAAGCTATGTAAGGATTTATTGGTAAATTACCTGTACCACCTAATAAAAATAGACTATCACTTAATGCATTAAATCCTATTTTTTGTGGTAAATCATTAATATTATCTATAGTATCAGTATAAATATTTTGAAAGAAATTAGAAAACGTTATTATATTTTTTGAGCCATATGGATTTGCACTTCTTTCTGTTCCATAATTTTCAAGAATATCAGTAAATATTTTTTTTAAATTCCTTGTAGGTATAGTAGTTTTTGCAACTGACTTCGTTTTACTTTTCGCCATCTCACATTTCCTCTTTAATTTCTAATATATTTTTTAAATTTTCTATTAATTGATCTTTTTCGGTTTTAACTTTTAAATCTATACT
>JAYTXK010000462.1:0-3957 GCA_043743005.1 Ignavibacteriota bacterium | reverse complement strand
AGATTTAAACCCTATTTCGATATTTCCAAATCCAACAAAAAATACATTAAATATTATTAACTGCGATAATAGTAAGATTGAACTATATAATGAATTGGGTGAATTAATATTAAATAATGTTACGAATGTACAAATAAATATAGAAAATCAACCATCTGGTATATATTATTTAAAGATATTTCAAAATAATGTTGTGTCATTTAAAAAAATCATTAAAATATGAAATAAATTGTGCTTATTTTGCACTTCAAATGTTTATACAGAATTAAGAATATGGATAGTTTAGAAAAGTCTATAAAAATAGAAACTAAAATTGAAAAAAGTACAGGTAAAAAAGATAATCGTTATTTTAAGTATAATAAAGAAGAATATCCTAAAATAACTGTAATTATTCCATTGCTTAATGAAGAAGAGTCACTAATAGAACTATCAGAATTATTAGAAAAAGTATTAGAAAAGGAAGTTCAAAATAAATATGAAGTAATTTATATAGACGATGGTTCAACTGATAATTCTTTTAATGTAATAAAAGAGATTTCTAAAAAGAATAATAACTTTAAAGCAATTAGATTTAGAAGAAATTATGGTAAATCAGCTGCTTTGGCTGTTGGTTTTGAAAAAGCAAAAGGAAAAATTGTATTTACAATGGATGCTGATTTGCAAGATGACCCAAACGAAATACCTCGTTTTTTAATTAAAATAAATGAAGGTTACGACTTGGTGTCTGGTTGGAAAAAAACAAGACATGATCCTTTTTCTAAAACTTTTCCTTCAAAGTTTTTTAATTATGTAACTTCTAAAGTAAGTGGCATAAAATTACATGATTTTAATTGTGGTTTGAAAGCATATAAAAGGGAAGTAACAAAATCACTTTATGTATATGGTGAAATGCACAGATATTTGCCTGCATTAGCATTTTTAGATGGATTTAAGGTTACAGAAATTCCAGTTTTGCATCATCCAAGAAAGCATGGTCATTCAAAATTTGGTGCATCAAGATTTATAAAAGGATTTTTAGATTTAATCACAGTATTTTTTACAACAAAATATTTAAAAAGACCTTTGCATTTTTTTGGAACAATTGGTGTATTATTTGCTTTATTAGGTTTTGCAATTGATAGTTTTCTTGCTTATGAGTGGCTATTTAAAAATATAAGTTTAAGCAATAGACCTTTAGTACTTTTAGGGGTAGCACTAATTATTGTAGGTGTACAATTTTTCTCAATGGGATTAATTGGTGAATTAATAATTAAGAATAATCGTCAAAAGGAAAATTATTCTATAAAAGAATTTTTAAATATATAGAAATTAGGTGTTTTTTTGAAAATTAAAATTATAATATTATTTCTATTGCTAAATGCTTCATTAATGAAAGCAACAAATCCTACTATATTTAATTATGGATATACTTTAGGAATTGGTATGTCAACTTCGACTTTATTAGGCAATGGACCAAATACAAGATCAATGAATCCATTAGTTAATCAAGAAACCTCAGATTTACTTGGTGGCAGTTTCAAAGGTGCTCAGCCAGGTGTCGATATTAGATTTACATATCAATTAGATGATAATGGTTTGTTTAGAATGCCTTTAGGTATTGATATGTCTTTTTATGACGCAATTGATAAATACCCTATTAGTAAATATATAAAAGATAGATATGAAAATTCTTCAATGATAATAGCACCTTATCTTGCTTTGAATTATCACTTTATTAAATTAGAAAAAGCAATGGCATCTGCATATATTAGTTTTGAAGTAAAAGCAAATATATTAAGTGAGTCTTCTTTTCGACTAACAAGAACTTATGATAATACGCCGACTGAAAATTTTGATTCAACTTTGCATTATAAAAAATCTACTTTGCGAATTGGTACTTCTTTAAAACTAGGGGTTGAAGGTGAATTAGCAGAAGATTACCTTATTAATATTTCTGGTGGTGTTGGCATCTTAAATGCTTTATTAAGAGATCCTAATAGAGGTGAATTGCTAACTCCACGTATTGGTGGAGTAACTACTAAAGAAACAAGTGAAACTATAGCATTCAATTTTAGCTTTCTGATTATGCTACAATATAAGTTTGGAAAATGACAAATTTAGATTTAATTTATAAAAGTGATTGTAAGCACTTTAAAGGTGATCTGCCTTGCAAACCACACAAATTACATAATGTTAAATGCAATAATTGTGAATATTACACTCCATTTGAAGATATAATATTAATTATAAAACTTGGTGCTTTGGGCGATGTAATTCGTACTAGTCCAATTATTCATAAAATTAGAAGCGAATATCCTAAGTCAGCTATTTGGTGGATTTCACACTCTCCTGATGTAGTACCTAACTCAGTTGAAAAAAAATTAAAATATACTCCTGAAGCAATGATGATTTTGCAAGCAACTAAGTTTGCCAAAATTATTAATCTTGATAAAGATGAACCTGCTTGTGCTTTAACTAATATGCTTAATGCTGATGAAAAAATAGGTTTTCATTTGGTGAATGGGAAGCCTGCACCTATTAACAAACTTGCTGAACACAAATTCCATACTGGATTATTTGATGATATTAATAAAGCAAATACTAAGTCTTATCTTGAAGAAATATTTGAAATTTGTGGATGGCAATTCAAAGGCGAAGAATATATATTAGATTATAATAGTAATATAAAATGGGATATTAAAAATAACGGTAAAAAAGTAATTGGCTTAAATACTGGTTGTGGTGATAGATGGGTTTCAAGATTATGGTATGATGAAAATTGGATTGAATTAATAATCAAGTTAATACAAAATGGTTACTATCCAATATTACTTGGTGGACAGCAAGAAGATGAAAAAAACAAATACTTTGCTGAAAAAACAGGTGCTTTATATTTAGGTTATTACTCACTTCAAGATTTCATTTCATTGGTTGATAATTGTGATTTGGTAGTAACTGCAGTTACTATGGGAATGCACATTGCTATGGGCTTAAAAAAGCCACTTGTGCTTATGAATAACATATTCAACAAATATGAATTTGAAATGTATGGAAGAGGCGAGATAATTGAACCTGAAAATAAATGTCAATGTTTCTTTAGTGCTTCTTGCACCAATAAAGAATATAAATGTATGGACTCATTAACAGTAGATATGATTTTTAATTCTATAATAAAAAGTTTGTAATAAACATATACTCTTGAAATAATGAATTAATTTGAATTAAATATAGTTAACAAAAATTACTACTTCAAAAGTTCTTTCTTTAGAAATATAGCATCAAATTCCATTGTCATTCCAGTATTTACATCTTCCCATCCCGGCTCTAAGTAAACAATTTGATAGCCTAATTCATTCATATAATTCAGCATTTCAAGTACTAAAGTTTCTCCCTTGTAATGAGAAAATAGAGCTATTTCAAGTTGGAAACCATAAATTTGATTTAAACTATTTAAAGCACCATTTATAACATTTTTTTCAAATCCTTGAGTATCTATTTTTACAAATATCTTGGAATTTGAATCCACATTTTGTGATATAAAATTATCTAAAGTTCTAATTTTAACAGTTTCTTTGCCAATGTATTTAGTTGAGGGTACAATTTCTTTCAATTTATCTGAAATTTGTAAAAATGAAGAAGATACTGAATTTTCTGAAATATTTATTTCCAAATCACCTTCTTTATCACCAACTCCGCAATTTACTGTTTCCCAATTATTATCATTTTGAGATAAATTGAATAATTTTGAATAAGCATCAGATAATGGTTCAAATGAGATTATCTTACCCATATAGCCAAGATTTCTCAAAGCATGTGGATATAAACCAATATTTGCACCAACATCAAAAACAAGATCAAACTTAAAATTATTTAATATTTTTACTCTATGCTTTAAATATGGTTTTTGCTTAGCAAGTAAAAAGTAAATTAATTTTGGAAAATATTTTTTTAATAACAGTTTAATATTCAATTTCAAAA
>JAYTXK010000461.1:0-2833 GCA_043743005.1 Ignavibacteriota bacterium | reverse complement strand
TACAAAAAATAAAATTTTAATTTAATTTGGATAATAAAATAGATATATCAATTGTTATAGTAAATTATAATGTAAAAGATTTCCTTTTTCAATGCTTAAGATCTATTGAAAAATCTATTACCAAAAGAAATTATGAAATTATTGTAGTCGATAATAATTCTACAGATAATTCAATTGATTTCTTGGAACTCAAATTTCAAAATGTAACTTTTATTAGACTTGAAAATAATATTGGATTTGGCAAAGCTAATAATATTGGATTTGAAAAAGCAATTGGAAAATACCTTTTAGTACTAAATCCAGATACAATTTTAAGTGAAGATACACTTGAAAAAATGTTTGTTTTTATGGAACAAAATCCAGATATTGGAATATCAGGATGCAAAGTATTAAATCAAGATGGCACTTTCCAACTCGCTTGCAGAAGAGGGTTCCCTTCGCCATGGGCTTCATTTACCAAACTTTTTGGGCTTCAAAAATTTTTCCCAAATTCTTCATATTTTGCCCAATATAATCAAACATTTAAAAGTATAGATGAAAGCTATGAAATTGATGCTGTAATTGGTGCATTTATGTTTTGCCAAACTGATTTGATTAAAAGAAATGGAGGATTTGACCCAGAGTATTTTATGTATGGTGAAGACATTGATTTATGTTTTAAAATAAAAGAAGCAGGATTTAAAGTCTATTATTTTCATGAAACTACAATTATTCATTTCAAAGGTGAAAGTACAAAAAGAAGTAATATAAATGAATTAAAACATTTTTATGATGCTATGGATATATATGCTAAGAAGCATTATAGTAATTTCATTTTGTTTTTTATTTTTATTAAAATTGGTATTGTTTTAAGAGGATTCTTTGCATTTTTAAACAGAAACAAATTGACTCTTTTATTTGTAATTTTAGATACTTTGACATTAAATTTTACTTTACTATTTAGTACTAAAATTTGGAAAGGGGATTACTTCAATTTCCCAACTTATGCTTATCCAACTGTATTTTATGGGCTTTCATTTGTAAATTTCATTTCTATGCTTTCAGTTGGTGAATATTTTGAAGGCAGACAAAGTAATAGAAAAGCATTTTCAGGGTTGATGCTTACATTCTTTATTCTAACATTTTTAACTTATTATTTTAAAGACTATGCTTTTAGCAGGGGAATATTGCTAATTACAATTGGAATTAGTATTGCAATTTTTGTAGTATATAGAATATTATTTGAATTAATTGAAAAACTTAATAGTAAAGATTTTAATAAAAAAGTATTGATCATAGGTATTAATGAACAATCAATTAAATTAGCCAATACTTTAGAAAATAATGAATCTAAGAGTTTGGAAGTAATTGGCTTTATCTCAACTGAAAATTCAATCGAAATTGAAAACCATTATAAAATATTAGGTAGTATTGATTATTTTGAAAAAATTATAAATAACTACAATGTAAAAGAAATTTTAATTTGCGATAATTTCATCTCTCAAGTAGATATTATTAAAATGTTAACTTCTATTAAGAAAAGCAAACTCAAAATTCATATTGCTAATGAATATGAAGAGTTAATAGCTTCAAGAATATTAAGTGATGTTTCTAATGATGGACTTTATAATCAAACTTATAAAATAGCATTACCAAGATATATCTTAGGTAAAAGAATTTTTGATTTAGTATTTAGTATTTTACTCATTACAATTGGGTTACCTTTAATTTTGTTAATTTCTAATAACATATCAATACTATTAAATAATATTTTATCTGTATTAAAAGGTCAAAAATCTATTGTTGGGATTACAAAAATAAGTGATTATTTGAATAATAATATTGGAAAAGAAGGTTTGATTGGGTTATCAACAGTAACTTATGCTAAGAACCTTACCAATAGTTCAAAAAGAAAACTTAATGATTATTACTTACTTAATTATTCATTTTCACTTGATATTGATATAATTTTAAAATTTATAATTAGAAAATTTTTTAATTAGTAAAAGTAAATAATTTTAAAATCTACCTATTAATTAATTTGATATTGATAAATTATTTATTATTTTTATATATAAGATAAAATTAGTCGTATTTAATTTCGTCAATGAATTAATTTAGTTATATTACAAGTAATAAATATACAAAAATAAATAATATGTTTAGACTATCAAAAAAAGTGGAATATGGAATTCTCTCAATGCAATATATGGCTGATAGAGAAGAGTCTTTAGTTTCAGCAAAGGAAATGTCAGAAAATTTGGAAATATCATTTGAATTTTTATCAAAAACTTTACAACTTTTGATGAAGAAAGGATTGGTTGTATCTCAAAAAGGAATTAAGGGTGGTTACTTGCTTTCCAAACCTTCAATTGAAATTTCATTGTCTGATATTATATATGCCTTAGATAGCAAACCAGAATTAGTTGATTGTGAAGGAGAGAATGGTGATGATTGCGATAGAAAAGATAATTGTACAATTAGACAACCATTAGAAATTTTACAAGTTAAACTAAATAATTTATTCGATAATATAAAACTTAACGAATTGAAATCTACAAACAATACAAAATTTGTACAAATTGATTTAATTAATTCGATTTCTAAAAATTAAAAAATAATATTAAGAAACATATAAATGACAGAAGATCAACAAATAATAGATGAAGTATCAAGTAGTGATTATAAATATGGGTTTGTTTCTGATATTGAACAAGATTTTGCTCCAATTGGATTGAATGAAGATACTGTTCGATTTATTTCTGCTAAGAAAAATGAACCTGAATTTATGCTTGAATGGAGACTTAAGGCTTTTGAATTTTGGAAAACTATGAAAGAACCAGAATGGGCAAAA
>JAYTXK010000460.1:0-1552 GCA_043743005.1 Ignavibacteriota bacterium | reverse complement strand
TCTTTGACTTCATCAAGAGCAATATTTGTATTATTAATTAAAACATTTATATCATCAGTTAAAGTTATAACTTTTGGATGAATATCTTTGACAAACTTTGTAATAGAATTAATTGCATACATAGCAAAAACACAAAGTACACTAAAGCCAAGCAGAGCAAGTATAACCAAAAATCTAGTTAATTCCATCTAAGCACCTCTAATTTAAGTTGTTATTAAGAATTATTTAATTCGCTTTTAAAAGTTTCAACTCCAGCTTTAGCAGCATCTTTAATATTATCGTATTTGTTTACAACATTATCTTTAGTTTGGTTTACTTTCAATTTTGCATCTTTAAGTATATTTTCAGCATTTGAAAGTAGTTCATCAGCTTGCCTTTTTGCACTATCTACAATTACTTGAGCTTTCATTTTGCCTTCATTAAAAGTATTTTCAACTCTTGGACTTACATCATTTACTACATCTTGAATATAATCTGAAGCTTTACCATAAGCATCTATAGATTTATCTGCAAGCTCCTTACGTAGCTCAGCTCCACTTTTGGGTGCTAAAAGTAAAGCAGTAATTGCACCAACAGATGCTCCTATTAATGCACCAAAAACAAAACCTTTAGTATAGGCACCTGAATCTTTTCCATTTGACATTTTTGTATTCCTTAAATTAAATGTTTAAAATAAATTATTTCGATTTATAAGTTTTAATAAATTAATATTCAATTACCAATTTTCTGTTAAATAATTAGGCAAATTTTGTGCTTTTAAAATTAATTCAGACAACTCTCTAACGGCACCATATCCACCATTTGCTATGCATTGATAATCACAAATATTTTTAATATATTCAACTGAATCTGCTGGACAAGCACTTACACCAACTATTTTAATAGCATAAGCATCATTTACATCATCACCAATATATGCTATTTGTTCTAAATCAAGTTTTAATTTTCTACAAAGCTCTTTCAAAGCAAATTCTTTATCGTGTGAACCAAGTATTACATATTCAATTGCAAGCTTTTTAGCTCTTGCTTCTACTATTTTAGAATTTTCACTCGTAATTATTGCAGAATCAATCCCAGACTTTCTTAAAAGCACTACTCCCATACCGTCTCTGGTAGAAAACCTCTTAGAAGCTTCTCCATTTTCAGTAAAATACATACCTGAATCTGTAAGAGTTCCATCAACATCCATTACAAGTAATTTTACTTTTTTTAACTTTTCGTATAGTTCTTTTTCGCTCAATTTTCTTTAATTTTGTTTTATTAATTTTTATCAAATGCAATATAGAAAATTTATTTCGTATTTAATAAACTTATTAGGAAAAATCTAAATTTATTAGGAAAAATCTGAACTTATTAGGAAAAATCTAAACTTATTAGAAAACTTCCAATATATTTGGAAAAATCAAAACTTACTTAGGAAAAATTAGTGAAAAAAAAATATCTTAATATAAAACTAAATATTTTGGAAGAAAATCAAGATATTGCAATTGCTTTAATTTCTGATTTCCCATTTATAGGCATTTCTCAAAACTACGACGAAATTGTTGTATGT
>JAYTXK010000459.1:0-1589 GCA_043743005.1 Ignavibacteriota bacterium | reverse complement strand
GAAATAAATACTTTTATATATTTTGTCAAAGACATTATCAAACTTGTATTATTCAAAATCCTATAATCTTGAAAATTATTAATATCAAATTGAAAATAAGTGATTGACATTAATTTGGTATGATATGCAGGTTTCCATTGAAAATTAATATAATTAGTTGATCTAATTAGGTTTGTTTCTGGTTTTAAAGAATCAATAATTAATTCATTTTCAAACATCAATCCACTTCCAATACTAAAATTATAATTAATTGAATCGTGATTGAAAAGATTATGCAAAGGCTCCAATCTTAATCCTGTACCTATCAAACTTCTTGATTTTAATTTGGTAAAATCATTAAATTCTCTTTGTGCAAATATTTCTGAAGTTAAAGCTGTATGCAAGTTTATCATTAATCTTAAATGCAAATAACCACTATTAGATACTAATTCATTATTAGCACTACTTTTTTCATAATTTAACATTACAAATGTTTCATAGTCTTTTGTTAAGTAATCAACTTTAAGCAATGAACCGATTTTATATTGCTTAGTATTTCCGTCACTATAATTATAAAATGCTTCACCTTTGCCAGAAAAGCCTTCAATTAACTTATGTAATTTAGCAGATTCAATATTGATTTGTGCAATAAGGCTATTATTAAATAAAACTAAAATGGTAATTATTTTATATATTTGTTTCAATAAATACTTCTCTTAATTTTATAAATAAATTTACTAACAACATTTGGGAATTAACATTTCTTTTGAGTTGCCTAATTGCAATTTCAATTTCACTAATTGCATCTTCAATTTTTGCATTTTTATAATAATCTGCAAATTTCTTAATTGAATCTATCATATCTACATTTATAACTCTATCTATCGAATTATGTTTGATTAAAAGTGCATCTCTTAGCCATTTAATAATTAATATTAGTAGTACTTCAATTATGTTTTTATCTTTGTATGCAATAACAATATCAATCATACTTATTAGTTCAACTCTATAAATTTTATTTTTAAGTGATGTTCTTAATAAGTTTACACCCAATTCTCTCAATTTCTGAATATCATCATCGAGAAAACTTTCAGCTTTTTGAATTGAACCATCAGCAAATGAAGCAATGAGTCTAGATTCGGTTTCGCTTTTATTATATTTTGCTTTTAGAAACTGAATTATACTTTCAAAGTCAATTGGCTCACAATGAATTTCCAAGCACCTTGAAAGTATGGTCGGCAAAAGTAAATCAATTTTTGAACTTGTACAAATAATTGATATATTTTCATTTGGCTCTTCCAATGTTTTCAAAAAAGCATTTGAAGATTCAACAGTCATTTTATCAATATCAAAGATTAAAATAAACTTTCGCCCTCTCGAATCATTTGATCTTGACATTTTTTGTTTAAGCTCTCTAATTGAAGCTATTCTAATTTGTTTTGCATTTGCAAGTTCAATTTTATGATATAAATTTTGAGACTTTAATTTTATTTCAGATTGAATTTCTTGAATTTGTTCATCAGTTAATTTATCAATAGCACTTCCCTCTTTGCTATCTGGAGTTTTCCCCATTGGTAAAGCAAATATCATATCTAATGAATTTGTTGTGA
>JAYTXK010000458.1:0-3928 GCA_043743005.1 Ignavibacteriota bacterium | reverse complement strand
TTTTGAACAGAATAATAATATAAAGTACTAATATCACAAACACTTTTTTTTCCACTAATATATAATATACCTCCAGATGCTTTAGGAAATTCAAAGGCTCCAATATCAACTGGGCAATTTATATTTCTTATTTGTTTATAATGTGGGTGGAGATATTCGTAAAATGGTATCAATGAAAAACCGTAATTTATTCTTGATATATTACCTTTATCAATTGCAGGTGAATTAGCTAAAATATTAAAATCATAATTAATTTCATCTTTAAATTTAAAAAAAGATATACTATTATTTTGCAAATTGTTGCTTGAATCTAAAGAACTTGCATTACCTACTAAGACAGTGCCAGCACCTGCTAATATGTTATTATATATATATACTAAATTTGTTGAATTTTGTACTTGTATAAATGAGCCTTTACCTAAATTATTTACAAAAGTATTATGAGAGATATAAATATCATGTGCTGAAGTATTACTTAATCCTTCTAATCCATATCCAATAATATTTGAATTTTGTGATTGAGGTCCTTGTTCAATTATGTTTCCTATAATTAAAGCTGTTCCACCATTTGGTAAATCAATGTTTCTACTTGCTGTTCCATCAGCTTCATCACTAAATCTATTGTTTAAAATAATATTTACATTTGCTCTGCTTTTTAGCTCATGTCCTACCTTTGCATTGTGAGTATAGTTGAATCTAAATATCAAAGTATCAATATGACCAATATAAAGATTATGAGAATATCCATCTCCAAATCCATTATATGCAAATTCTGTATATTCAATTAGCATAGAGCTTTGAGTCATAGCCCCACATACAATTCCATCATCATTATTATGAAAATAACAATTCCTTACATTTAGATTTTTTCCTTCAAATCTAATTCCAGCACCATTTTGGTCAATTACTGTACAATCAGAAAATTCTATATATTCTACAGTAACATTATTACCACCAATTACCCAAATAGCTTTACCACCATAGCTTTTACCAGCTGCTTGCAGTTTTGCAAAGCCACCTAATCCAATTATACGCAAATCACTTGCACCCCAATAGCATACATCACCAGAATATGTGCCAGCATCTATTTCTACTGTATCACCATTTTTGGCAAGGCTTGAAACTTGACTTGGCTTAGTATATGTTTTTCCCAAACCAACTTGCCAAGTAGTTGAGTAAGATGAATATAAAAATACTAAAAATAGAAATAAAAATAATATTAATTTTTGCATAACATTTGATATTAATTAATTTTAACAAAGATACGACAAAAAATTAAAGAAAAAAACTTAAATCTATAAGTAATAATATTACTGCATATCTAATGAAATATTATATTCGATTTTTGGCATTAAGATTGCAAAGATAAATGTATGGAGCAAAATATTTTAAAAATTGATGAAAAAAAGTCTAAAATGATACAATTTGTGTTGATATTTGGACTATTAACCATTTCATATTACACATTATCTTCTTTAGGCTATTTAAATTCATTAGCAAATTATTTTGCAAAAAGTGAAGTAAAGATATGTGGTCCATTCTTAAAGTACTTTTATAATGATTTGATTTATGCAGATAATTATATAATGCTTCAAGATTTTAGAGTGAATATAAATTTTGGTTGTGATGGAACTGAACCGATATTTATTTTCATTTTTGCAGTTTTAGCTTTCCCTTCAAAAATTATAAAGAAATTACCAGCTTTGTTGTTTGGAAGCATAATTATTTTTATAGCAAATTTAATACGAATTAGTTCATTATTTTATATTGGATTAAGACATCACAATTACATGGACACATTTCATAATGACATTTTCCCTTTTGCAATAATTTTAATTGAATTTGGAATTTGGATTTATTGGATTAATTGGATAAATAGAAGCAATGCTACTCAGGATATTTCAAAACAAGACATTTAAATTTTTCTCATTATTTATTATTTCATTTTTAGTTTTATATATACTTGGCAATATTCTACAAGAATATATTTGTGGAGGAATTGCTAATGTTGGAAATTTATTTATTACTCTATTTGGTGAAAGTGATAGATTTAAACTTTTCCCAGATAAAATTGAATTAATCTTATTTTCAAGACATGATAATAATATAAGTTTAAATCCCAATTTTACTTATGTAACTAGTAATATTAGTACTCATTTTATTATGCCAAATGTACTTTTGTTTTCTTTGTTTATATCTCAAAACAAATCATTTAAAGAAAAATTCAAAGCTCTTATTTTAGGAACATTATTGGTTAATCTGTTCTTTATTATTAAATTTATTATATCTATAATTAATAATGAGCTTAAGGAAATAGTGATTGATTCAAAAGGCAAAATGATTAATCAAATAGATGGTAATGATATATGGTTTAAATTAATTGATTTGCTTAATAATTTATTTAATAAATATGGTAGCATAGGATTAAGACCTTTAATTGTATTATTAATTTGGCTTTATGTAAGTTATAAATCTGAAGAAATAAAAAGTTTCTTTTTTAAAAACAAAATATAATTAAAAATGTTATTTGATTTTTTGAATATGCTGGTAGTCTTTCAAATTAATCCAATTTCCACCCCATTGCCAACCCTTATCTAACATTTTGATTATAATTTCAGATTTTGAATGAATTGCACCCTTAGCTTTTTTATTGTATATAGCCCCTTTTGGTTCAATTCTACCATCTTTATGAACTGCCGGGTTAGTTAATGGATTAATATCAATAGCTCTTCCCCATGAGTGATTGGAAGGTCTGTTTGAATTTGATACTAATCTAAAATTGAAAGCTGAAGTATTGTTTGCTTTCATTGAAGAATCATCGCTCCAACCATATTTAACTATAGGTATTACAGATTTTATTGGGAACTTATTTGATTTAATCAGTTTGAAAAGAAATATAAAATCTTTCTCCAAAGCCATATTAACTACTAATTGCCCCTTATGAAGTTTTCTATCAAAGGAATAATATTCTACATTGATAAGCCTAAGTGAATCGATTATTACTCTTGGTGCTTTAGACCCTTCGATAGCTTGTGCAAAATCCAAATTACTATCAATAATAAGTTTGTCATTTGAAAAATCGTTTATACTAAATAAAGGCAAGATAGTACAAAATATAATAAAGGCTAATATCTTTTTCATAAATAATTTCATTAATTGTTAGTAATTCAATATCTTTGTAATTGTAATAAATATAATTTAAGCAATTAATATCAGAAACGAAATTAAAAAATTATGCAAGATAAAATAGATACTCAAGATAATACTGTAGAAACATCAAGCAATTCAATATCAAACAAGATTTTTACTTTTGTACCTTTAGCATTAGCTTTAGTTTTGTTTGCTATGATATGGACAAAAGTAGAAACAGAAGTAATTGATCCTTGGTATGTAGCTATTAAAAAAGTAGATGATTCAAGAAGTGAAAAAGATGCAATAAAAAGACAAAAACTATTAGACGAAGGTGGAAAAGAATTAAGAGATGTTTTAAATAAATATCCATTCCATGCAAGAGTTCATTTCTTTATGGGATATTTTTTTATGAATATTAATGAAAGCGATTCTGCAATTAAGTATTTTAGAAATGCAATTGAAATGGGCAAAGGTGCTGTAGTAAACCAAGTAGATGCACAAGCAATGACAATGATTTCACAAGTAACCCTTACTAAAGCATCAAAAGAAATACAATCTAATAACTTCGTTGCAGCTAAAAAAACTTTACATTCTAATAAAATGTATAATCCAAGTGATCCTAATTTTCCTTATATGCTTGGAGTATGTTCACAAAATTTAAATGAATTAGATAGTGCTGCATATTTTTATTCGCAAACTCTTGTAATTGACCCTAATCATAGTGCTGGTAAGGAAAACTTAGGAAATCTCAGTTTTATGTTTGGTACTGCCAAACTTAATAAAGGTGATATTGTTG
>JAYTXK010000457.1:0-2846 GCA_043743005.1 Ignavibacteriota bacterium | reverse complement strand
AATTTTGTAGGAATAGGTTGTATTGGTATTTTTTGAATTTTCTTTTCCCACCAGCTAACATCAATCCATTTGCCAAATTTAAATCCAGTTTTATGGTAAATTCCAATAATTTCAAATCCAAAAGATTTGTGAAGTGAAATACTAGCTTCATTTGGCAAGGCTATGCCAGCATAAGCATTAATAAAACCTTGTGATTTGAGAATTTCAAATAGTTTGGAATATAATTCTTTTCCAATTCCTTTTTTATAGAATTTTTTATCTACATATATAGAGGTATCTACACTCCATTTGTATGCTGCACGTTCTTTATGTTTGTTTGCATAAGCATATCCAGCAAATTCGCCATCAACTTCACAAATAATCCAAGGATAAACATTAAATACTGATTGAATTCTTCTTTCTATTTCATATCTACTTACAATTTCATATTCAAATGAAATTGTTGAATTTTCAACAATATCTTTGTAGATATTATAAATGTTTTCAGCATCACTAATATTTGCAAGTCTTATTACATTAGCCATAATCAAATCTAATAAAATAAACAAAAAAATGCCTTACCATCGGGGGGAAGTGACGGCAAGGCATGCAGCATAAAGAGGAAGAACGATAATTAAATCGTCGAGCGAAAAACGAGACTCGAACTCGCGACCCCAACCTTGGCAAGGTTGTGCTCTACCAACTGAGCTATTTTCGCTTATTTAAAGAACAAATGTGATTACAAAATTAAGATAAATAATTTATATATGCAAGAAAAAAAATAAATTATTCAAATTTAAAGTGTTTTTTAAAGTTATCAATTGTAATCTCTTTCACTTTATTTATATCAATCTTTGTGCCAGTTTCTTTGGAAATTGAAGTAACTTCTTTATCAGTAATTCCACATGGAATGATATAATTAAATTCTTCAATATTATTATCTACATTTAATGCAAAACCATGAGATGTAACCCATCTTGAGCAATGAAATCCCATAGCACAAATTTTTCTTTTTTCTTCAAGCCAAACACCAGTCATGCCAGAAATAGCTTCTCCAGTTAAGTTCCAATTGTGTATTACATCAATTATAGTATCTTCAATCTTTCTTAAAAACCAATGCAAATCTTCTTTCATCGAACTTAAATTAAAAATAGGGTAGCCAACAAGTTGTTTTGGATTATGTAAAGTTACATCACCACCTCGATTATTGAATATTACTTGAATACCTAATCTATTTAAAAAATCTGTAGTTGGCAAAATATTATTCTCATGTCCATTTTTCCCAACAGTAATAACTGAAGGATGCTCACAAAGCACCAAAACATTTCTATTTCTTTTGACTTGAATATCTTTCACAATCTCATTCTGTCTATCCCAAGCTTCTTTATAGTCTATCAAACCCCAATCTTGAACTTCAAACATTATTTCTTTTCCCAGTAAATATTATTTTTCAAATCAGAAATCCAACCTTGTAATGCTTTTTGTTTTTTAATTACCAAAGCATATTGTTCAATTGTTTTAGGATCAGATTCAATGGTTGCTTTATGAGAAGCAATTATTTCTTTTTTGTATATTACTTGAAATCCTTGTTTAGAGGGGTCTAAAGAGTATGGCAAAGGCTCGCTTACTTCACCTACTTTCAAACTATTTACAATTTCTCTTAAAGCAGATGGCATTTCCTGTACAGAGAGTTTTCCAATAAACCCACCAAATCCCTTTGTATTCTGATCATCAGATATAAATTTTGCAAGTTCTTCAAAGGAAAACCCAATTGAAACTTTTCTTTTTATTTCAAGTAAAGCACTTTTTACAGAATCTTTATCACCATCTGTTTGACCAATTTTAAGTAAAATATGTCTTGAATTAATTGATTCTTTTTTCTTATCAAGTGTTTGAATAATATGATAACCGAAAGGTGTCTCAATTGGCATCGAAGTTTCACCTTTTTGTAAAGCAAAAGCAGCTTTTTCAAATTCAGGCATTAGTTTGCCTTTATCAAACCAACCTAGTTTGCCACTATCTTGAGCAGAGCCAGGGTCAGCGCTATATTTTTTAGCAAAATACCCAAAATTACCATCTGCAATAATTGAATCTCTTAATTTTTTAGCAAAATCAAAAACATCTTCTTTTGCAGCTTTATTAGCTTTAACATATTTTACAATATTATATATAGCAACTTTTTCAGGGACAACTTCCAAACTATCTTTAAAATTATAATAAAATTCTTCTACATCTTTTTGTGAAACAGTAAGTGCAGAAAATTTACTCTGTATTAGTTTCTCAGATAATAATTTTTTCTTTATCAAATCAAGGTATTCAAATTTAACTCTATTAATTGGTTTCCCAAATACCTCTTCAAGTCTTTTTTCTGATCCATATTGTCTAACTGCTGTTGATAAAAATTCACCCCATCTTTGGTTTACTTCTTCATCTGTAACGTCTATAGAATCTTCTAAAGCTTTTGTAACAATTAGCTTCTCACTAATAATTCGCTCTAAAATCTGTTCCCTTAGCTTAATATCATTAAAGTTAATAGAAGGTGTTTGTTGCATCATTCGAGCCATTTCTCCATCTATTTCAGATTTTAATATTATCTCTTTTCCTACAACTGCAACAATCTTATCTAAAGATTGACCTTCTGATATTTGTGAATTTGAAATAGAATATAATTTCAAAAGCAAAAAAGTAAATACTATTATTTTTATTTTCATTAAAATTATTTTACCAAAAGTTTGTCTAAAACTGTTTTATCATAAATTACATTATGTTTTGCCTTAATATTATTTATCCATTTGCTCATTAAATTCTTTTGTTGAATTTCTTGAAAAGCAGGAGCAAATTCAGAAATTGCTTCTGCAAAAGTTTTT
>JAYTXK010000456.1:0-2838 GCA_043743005.1 Ignavibacteriota bacterium | reverse complement strand
TTTAATTAAAAATTCTAAAAAATTTAATATTATCCATGCATTACTATTCATTTGAGGCATTTCAATAAAATTATCTTTTAGATAAATATCAAGTGGTTTACTCAAATCAACTTTATCATTAATATTGCAAGCTAAAAATTTATATTTACTTTCTAAGGATTTTTGATAAATTAATATATTTGTATCCACTGTTGCAGAAGCAAATATTTTGTTTCCACCAAAATCAATTAGTTTTATAGGTTTTGTTTTTTCAGATAAGAATTTTCTTAGTTTTTCACCATATCCTGCTCTCATCCATTTGTTAGAAGTAATAAAACACAAGAAGCCGTTTTCATTTAGTAGCTCATAGGCTTTTTCATAAAATAAAGCATAAATGTCTCCAGTTTTTTCAAAAGTTTCAAATCCTTCGTTTTGAAAAGAGTTAGCTAAAATTCCAGAATTCTTTTGAAGTTGAATATAAGGAGGATTGCCAATAATTAAATCAAAACCAAGGAATTTACCATCATCATTTAATACTTCTGGAAATTCATACCTCCACTCAAAAGCTGAATTATAAATTTCCGAATCCTGTAATACTAATTGCTCTTCATTTAGTTTTGTAATTTTTTCTTCTAACTTTTCTTTTTGTTTTAGCTGTGATTTTGTAAATTCGAAAATATTTGCTTGGTTTAATAATGAAGAAAGCTCTTGAGTTAGTTTAATAATTTCAAGTGCTTGGCTTGATTTTGCTTTCCTAAGTCCCTTAAAATTCTTTTTTACAATAGCGATTGTATCTTTAATAGACTTTCTAATTTCTCTTTTGTCAGTTGTTTTGTATGTACTTACTAATGTTTTATATTCATTTAATGTTTTTCTATCTTGAACACTGATTGTCTCATCAATAATATCAAATTTAGATAAAAGTGAATTACCAGTTTTTATATTTATATCGATATTTGGGAGAGTTTCTAAATCCATATAATTTGAATCTTTTTTATAATAAGCACTTTTCAAAAGCTCAATCCACAATCTTAATCTACAAATTTGAACAGATTTGGAATTAATATCAACCCCGAATAAACAATTTTCAATTAAGGTTTCTTTTTCATGGAAAATTATTTCTTGTAACTCTTGAATTTTCAAATCTTCAGGAATGCCATTTTCAATTTTATATAATAAATTGCGATTTTTATAATCAGTTATTATCAATTCATCATTATCAATAATAATGTTATAATTGTCAATTCTTTCTCCTTTACTATCAGCTAAAATTCCAAGTTCGTACTTTATTACTATCAGCTCGTTTAACGCAGAAACAAGAAAATGTCCAGAACCGACAGCCGGATCACAAATCCTTGTTCCGTTAATTAATGAATTAAAATCTAAAATATATGATGATTGTCTATAATCTTTTATTTTATTTTTTAAATCACTAAAATCTTGAATATTCCAATTGTAATTTTGATTAAATTTTTTGATAATGGCTAATCGAATAGATTCTTTACACATATACATTGTAATCAATCCGGGAGTAAAAAACGAACCTTCTTTATATCCATTTATTTTTTCAAAAATCAATCCCAAAACAGCAGCATTTATAATAGTTTTTTTCTTTTTAAGTATTTTTTCTTTTGTAATATTAGAGTAATCAAAAGCATCTAAGAAAGTTAATAAATAGGTAAGAGTTTTACTTTCCTTTTGATAAGTTTCAGAATGTTTTAATACACTATGATTAAGTATCTCAATATTATCATTATTCAAATGACTTATATCAATATTAAAATTAATTTCAGCATCACTTTGCTCAAATAAAGCACTATTCAAATATGGTATATGGTTATATTTAATTTTAAGTGTCTCAGTTCTGTTATGATTTGGAATAGCCAGCACTTTGAAAAACAAATCATTCATTTTATCATAAGTATCTAGAGCTTTAGGACTTAAAAACTTATATTCTTGTTTGTCCGAATGGATAGACCTTAATTGTGATTCAAGCAGTTTGAGAAATAGAATTCTATTTATCCAAGTAATACTAAGCTCCAAAGCACTTTCAAATAATTTTTCTTCGTCTGCTTTTGAATTAGAATAGTGATTTTTGTCAATCAACTTTTCAATTGTGTTTTCCATAATTGAATAATCTAATTTCTTGGTAGCCCTTTGCAAAACTTTCTTTCCATCTACTTTTTTTTCTTCAAGACCAATGATATGAAGTAATTCATTATAAAAGTCTCTATTAAGTGAATTTGAATCGCTAATAAATGGTTTTCTAACTAAATTTTCTGGAGAAAAGAAATGATATAAATTTATTAACAAATCTTCTGGAATTTCTCTTTTTTGATTAGGATCTGAAAATATTCCATCGTCAATAAATGCATATTTTTCTAGATTGAAATAAACACATTCTAATTCAATTTTCTTACTTTTAAATTTTAAATAATCTTCTAAATGATTATAAAATGCTTCTTTTGAACTATTTTTATTTTTTTTATAAATATCTTTAATCTTAGAATCTGCTTTTAACTTAAGTCTAAATTCATCTTCTTTGAAAACATACCATTCAAAGCCATCTGTTATAACCAAAAATAGAGTATCCTGATTTTCCCTATCAATTTCTTCTAGATAATATAAAATCAATTGATGCATAGATTTTTTATTTGCATCAGATTGATTAATCATTTCACTTGATTTTAATTTTTTAGTTTCAATTATTACAATTGGTTTTTCACTTTTATCTGATTTGTTAAAAATAGCTGAATCAATTTTGTTAAGGTCAACATTGACTTTGAAATCATTATTATAAAATGTATCTCTTAAATAATTAGTTATGTGTTTTTTGTTATACTCTTCAGATTTATTTTT
>JAYTXK010000455.1:0-5844 GCA_043743005.1 Ignavibacteriota bacterium | reverse complement strand
ATAGCTTTACTTCCAAAACTTAAAAATGAAAGAAATATACATACAAACATCCACAAAGGGTGGTAGCCGTTGGTTGAAGTAATTTGATTAAAGGTTGATCCAAAGCCACTTGAAATATTATGAGCTATTTGTAAATAGAAAAATCCATCATCTGATGGTAGTAAGCTCGAATTCAAATTCAATAATATCAAATAAGCAAGTGAAAATATAAATATATATATATAAGATTTATTATTCAAGATTAAACTAATTTAAAACTATCTAAAACATCAATTACTGATTGTGTACGTCCAAATGGTGCTGAAATTTGAACTCCTTTTATGAAAGGAAGCATTTTTTCCAATGTTTCTTTTGCGATTTCAATTCCAACTTTTAAGCTGTCTTCTTTTGATTTTGAAAATTCAGCCATTCTTTTTAATATAATATCTGGAACATCAACTCCAGGAACTTCATTATTCATAAACTCAGCATTACGTAAAGAAGTAAGGGGCCATAATCCAGCAATTACGGGCACATTTAGACTTTGAGTCTTATTAACAAAATTCTCAAATACACCTAAATCAAAAATTGGTTGTGTAACAAAATATTCTGCTCCTGCATCAATTTTCCATTTTAATCTATTAATTTCATTTTCTAAATCAACAGCACCCGGATTTGCACCAACACCAATAAAAAATCCAGTCGGCTCACCAATTGGGTTGCCAGCTATATCCATACCGTGATTAAGTCTATTGATAATATTAGTCAAGCCAATAGCATCAACATCAAAAACAGCAGTAGCATCAGGATAATTCCCAAGTTTTGGAGGGTCGCCAGTAATAGACAAAATATTTTTCAAACCAAGTGCATAAGCACCCATCAAATCAGATTGCATTCCAATTACATTCCTATCTCTGCATACAAAATGCAAAACAGTTTCAATACCTACTTCTCTTTGAATTTGAATTGCAAGCGACATAGCTGACATTCTTGCACTTGCTCTTGGACCGTCTGGAATATTAATTACATCAATTCCATATTGAAACATTTCTTTTGCTTTGTCAATTTCTTTAGTTGCTGAAACTCCACGAGGAGCAAGCAATTCAACAAATTTTACAAAATGTCCATCAGACATCCTTCTTGATAAGCGAGACTTTTTTTCTTTTGGGATAATATGAATATTTTCAATTTCCTTTGCAGGAGAAATGGTGATTTTTGATTTTTTAAGTTCTGGTTTGATAGCATCAAGCATATTTCTCATACGTTTAATGTGTTCAGGACTAGTACCACAACATCCCCCAATAATGTTAGCCCCAGCTTGTACAAAGTGCTTTGCATATTCGCCCAGATATTCTGGTGAAGTAAGATAAATATTTCTTCCATCAATATTTTTAGGCTTCCCAGCATTTGGCATAACAGAAATAGGCATTTCAGTCAAATCTCTAATACTTTCAATCCAATCAAGCATTACTTGAGGTCCAACAGTGCAATTAATTCCAAGTACATCAGTACCCATTGATTCAAGTTCTTTTAACATAGTTTCAGGTTTGGCTCCAGTTAATGAAAAGCCATCATCATCTATTGTCATTTGAGCAATAATAGGTAGGTCGCAAATATTACGAATTGCATTTACTGCTGCTTTTAATTCATTTGGATAAATAAAACTTTCTAATATAAATAAATCAACACCACCATCTAAAAGTGCTTTAGCTTGTTCAGCAAATTTTTCTATTGCTGTATCAAATTCAATTGGACCAAGAGGTTCAATTCTAATTCCTAAAGGACCAATTGATCCAGCAACATAAATATTTTCACCTGCAATTTCCTTTGCTAATCTTGCTCCTTCATAATTAATTTTATATAGGTCGGTATGTAACTGATGGTTAGCTAACTTATAATAATTAGCTCCAAAAGTATTTGTTTCAATTACATCAACACCAGATTTTTTATAATCTTCGTGTATTTGTTGTATTAAAGTTGGGTTGGTAAGATTGAGTTCTTCAAAGCATTTGTTAATAAAAATACCTCTATTATAAACTTCAGTACCCATTCCACCATCAAATAGCACAACACCTTTTTTTAGTCTTTTTAAGAAGTTTGACTTACTTTTCATAATTATTATTTAGATTTATTTATTAACATTTTAATACTCAATCATTTAACTATTTTTTACTTTAAAAATACATTAGTATTTTTGTAAGATTGCAAAGATAAACAAAAAATATTTATATCAATTCAAAGATAATTAAATATTAAACTATATAAACGAATAGCTTTAGAAAATACTATATAATGAATCAAAAGTTTTTAAAAATATATTTTACAATTATAATTTCACTATCCCTCTTTTTTTGTTTTAATTACCAAATAATGAATGGTAAATCAAAAGTGAAAATAGAGAATAAAAAAGAATTAAATACTAAAGAAATTGTAATAGATAATGATGAATACCTTAAAGTCTTAGCTATGAATGGCGATGGCATTTCAGCTATTTTAAAAAGATATGGATTGAATAACCACATTGAATATATGGCATTATTCAAAGAAATAAATTCAGAAATTTTAGACTCAAAACTTAATTTAAAAGTAAATTCAAAATACAAATTACCTATTAAAATAATAAAGTATGATGGAAAGAGTATTCAAACCTCTCTCCAAACAGATAAAATTTATGCTAAAACTATTTTAGAATACAATAAATTTGTTTGTACAAAAGGACTGAAAGAAGAATCTTTTAAAAAAGATAAAACAATATGGATGCCAGTTTCAATTGATGATGATAGCGAAAATATTAATGAAATTTCTGCTAATTTAGACTTAAATTTAAAAGAAAAAAAAGATTCTAAATCTAAAGATATTAAAAACAAAACAAATAAACTATTTGGAAAGAATTATGAAAAATTTGCAATTTTAGATAAAAAACTTTCAGATTATACTTTTTATTTAGATGCAGGTCATGGTGGTCCAGACCCAGGAGCTATTGGATATAGAGATGGCAAAGAAATGCATGAAGATGAATATGCTTATGATATAACAATTAGATTAGCAAGAAAATTAATGGAACATAGTGCTACTGTATTTATGATTGTTCAAGATGAAGCTGATGGAATTAGAGATGAAAAATATTTAAATAATAAATATGACGAAGTATATTTAGGTAATGAAAAAATTAGCATTAATCAAAAAACCAGACTTACAAAACGAGCAGAAATTCTAAATAATCTATATTCAAAAAACAAAAAGAAAACAAAACATCATCAAGCATTAGTAATTCATGTTGATTCAAGAGATGAAGACCAGAGAATAGATATTTTCTTTTATCATAAAGAAGATGATTCTGAAGGAAAGCAATTGGCAGAGCAGTTACTTGCCACAATTGAAGAGAAATACAACAAATCTCAGCCAGGAAGAGGTTATAAAGGTTCAGTTACTTCAAGAGGACTCTTTATGTTACGAAAAACAATTCCAACTTGTGTATATATTGAGTTAGGGAATATTCAAAATCCAAAAGACCAAAATCGATTTCTTGATTTTAACAACAGACAAGCTATTGCTAATTGGCTTTTTGATGGATTGCTTGATGCAAGTAAAAAAAATTCAAAAATAACTGAAAATAAAAAAAGTGGTTCAAAATGATTGAGTTAAATGGTTATAATCTGACTATTGAAAATTTAGTTAAAATTGCAAGACAAAGTGAAGAAGTATCAATTTCTGAGGAAGCTAAAAATAAGATTATTAAATGTAGAGAAATGCTTGAAAGAAAAGTAGCTGCTAAAGAAACAATATATGGCGTTAATACTGGCATAGGCGAATTTTCAGAAATTATATTAGATGAAGAGCAAACAAAAGATTTTCAAAAATATCTTATTTACAATCATTCTGCTGGAATTGGTGAACCTGCTAAAAACGAATATGTAAGAGGTGCTTTAGCAGGGAGAATTAATGTCCATTCAAAAGGTCATTCTGCTTGTAGATTAGATATTACTGAAACATTAGTTAAAGTATTAAATGCTGGTATCACGCCTGTTGTTTGTCAAAAAGGTTCTGTAGGAGCATGTGGAGATTTGGCTCCAATGGCACAAGCTGCTCTATGCTTGATGGGAGAAGGAGAATCATTTTATTTGGGTGAAAGAATGCCAAGTAAAATAGCATTTGAAAGAGCTAGTATTCCAATTCCTGGATTAGAAGTTCGTGATGGCTTGGCAACTATTAACGGTTCAAACTTATTAACTGCTATGAGTGGAATTCATATTTATGATATAAATCGATTATTAAAACATGCTGAGATTGCAGCTGCAATGTCTTTGGAATCATTGCTTGCCAATATGAAACCTTATGATATTCGTTTACATCAATTGAGAGGATTTAATGGTTCAATCAGAAGTAGTCAAGCCATTTTAAAATGTTTAACTGGTAGTGACTTAATTTCAGGTAAAATAAAAACTAAAGTACAAGATGCTTATTCAATGAGATCAACACCTCAAGTAATTGGTACAGCTCATGATATGCTTAATTATGCAAGAACTCAAGTGGAAATTGAATTAAATGGTGTTGGAGATAATCCTATATTTTTACCTGATGATGAATACGTTCTATCAGGTGCTAATTTTCAAGGCTCACCTGTTTCACTTCCAATGGATTCTGTTGGTGTTGCTATGACTATGGTTTGTGTTTTATCAGAGCGAAGATTAAATAGAATGTTAAATACTGCATTATCACAAGGACTCCCTCCATTTTTAACAGATAAAGCTGGTATGTTTAGTGGCTTAATGCTATCTCAATATACTGCTGATATGCTTATAGTTGAACAAAAGATTTTATCATCTCCAGCATCAATTCAATCTATACCTGCAGCTGCTGACCAAGAAGATTTTGTATCTATGGGAATGAATACAGCTCTAAAGAATGACCAAATTATTGAAAATGCTTATGGAATAATTGGCATTGAATTAATGGCTGCTGCACAAGCACTTAATTTTAGAGATTTTACTTTTGGAAAAGGAGTAAAAACTGCATTTGATAAAATAAGAGAACATGTTAATTTCTTAGATATAGATAGACCATTATATAATGATCATAACACAATGATGAGTTTAGTAAAATCTGGAGCAATTTTAGATGCAGTAGAAAACTCAGTTGGGAGTTTGGAATAACAATAAAAACTTTAGTTATTCGATAATGATAATAAATTAATTTTAATGTTTTTGCAACTATTGAGATTTACTCTATGAAAAAATATATACTGATAATTTTAGCTTTAAGTATTAGTTTAACCTTTGCTTCACCAGGTGATATAGACACACAATTTGGTACTAATGGTAAAATAATTACTAACATTAATAATTATGATAATTTTGCTAGAAGCATTGCTACTACTGAAGATGGCTCTACAATATTAGCTGGATCGAGCGAAAGTGGGACAATATCAAATATTACAGTTGCTAAATATAATTTTAATGGGAAATTAGATAATTTCTTTGGTACTAATGGCATTGTTAATATTAATTTTAATAAGAAAATTTCAATTAATGCAGTTACAATTAATTCAAATGAACAAATTTACTTAGTAGGTAGTATTCAAAATGGTATTTATATTGACATATTAGTTCTTAAATTGAAAAAAAGTGGAGTTGTAGATTCTACATTTGGAACAAATGGATATACTACTATTGATTTACAAAGTAAAGATGATATTGCTTTAGGAATAAAATTACAAACAAATGGGAAATTAGTTATTGTTGGGAAAAGTAATAATGGACTTGATGACGATGCCATTATATTAAAATTAAACACTAACGGTTTAATTGATTCAACTTTTGCTAATAATGGAGTATTAATAAATGCTTTAGCTTCTGGTTTAGCTGC
>JAYTXK010000454.1:0-2721 GCA_043743005.1 Ignavibacteriota bacterium | reverse complement strand
GAAATTGTAGCCACCAAGCCAACCAGTTACATCAACTATTTCACCAATAAAGTAAAGTCCTTTTACTTTTTTACTTTCCATAGTTTTCTGATTTAACTCATTTGTATTCACTCCTCCAGCTGTTACTTCAGCCTTGGCATAACCTTCATTCCCATTTGGAGTTATATTCCAATTATTTAAATTTTCAATAAAATAATCAAAATCTTTATGCGAATATTGAATCATTGGTTTTGAACCACCAAGTTCATTTGATAAATATTCAGCAAGTCTAATTGAAAAATAATTAGAAAGAAATGTTTTTAATTCAGTTTTACTTCTTGAATTTTTTAATATTTCTTCTTCCCAATCTATTTCTGGTTCAAGTTGGAGTTTAATATCATTACCATATTTTAAATATGATGATATTTGCAATATAGCAGGACCTGAAAAACCTCTGTGTGTAATTAATACATTCTCTTTAAATGTAATATTCATATCTTTAGTTTTTGCTTCTGCTCTAAATGACAGCCCACTTAATTCAAATAACAGTTTGTTTTTATTTTCAGCAACAGTTATAGGAACTAATGCCGGTCTTTCTTTTATCAAATCAATGCTAAATTGTTTTGCAATTTTATATCCAAAATCAGTAGCTCCTTTTTTGGGAAATGATAATCCTCCACAAGCTATTACCAAAGATTCTGAAAAATATGCTCCAATATCAGTCATTACTTTGAATTTGTTATCACTCTTAATATATTGAATATTAGAATTTAATTCAATAACAACACCAGCTTCATTAGCTTCTTTTTCTAACATTTCAACGATTTGTTTAGAACTTTTTTTACAAAAAAGTTGTCCTAAAGTTTTTTCATAATATTCAATTTTATGTTTTTCAACTAATTCTATAAAATCATTTGGTGAATATCTTGAGAATACAGATTTGACAAAATGAGGGTTTTCTGATATATAGCAATTTGGATTTGCATTAATATTTGTGAAGTTACACCTGCCACCACCAGAAATAATAATTTTTGAACCAATATGATTATTTTTTTCTAAAATTAATGTTTTCCTACCTCTTTTGCCAGCTTCGATAGCAGCCATTAAGCCAGCAGCACCAGCACCTATTATTATTACATCATAATTTAAATTGTTTTGCATAATTTATGTTATAATTAAATTATCTTTAACAATTTTTTTAGTTATATATTCATATCTTATATAAAGTGCAATTGAAACTAATGATAAGCCAATTAAATAACCATACCATACTCCAGCAGCCCCCCAATGCAATGTAATGCCCAGATAATAACAAAGAGGAATAGTAATGAGCCAATAATTTATAGTAGTTATGATTGTAGGTATTTTTACATCTTCTACACCACGTAGTGTACCCAGAGCAATTGCTTGTACTCCATCTGCTAATTGGAAAAATCCAGCTATTATTATTAATTTGACAGCAACTTCTATTACTATATCTTCATTTACATAAAACTTTGCCAAACTATGACCAAATAAGAAAAAAATAATTGCAGTAAAACTCATAAATACCAAAACCATTATAAAAGATGAATTACCAGCTACTTTCATTTCTCTAAAGTTTTTCTTACCTATTGCATTACTCATTCTAATTGTAGCTGCTGATGCCAACCCTGTGGCTATCATAAATGTAACAGAAGCAATTGTAATTGCAATTTGATGAGCAGCTAACTCAATTGCACCTATCCAACCAATAATAAAAGCACCTGAAGCAAACGCTGCAACTTCTAAAACATATTGCAAACCAATAGGCACGCCTACACTTAATAGTTCCTTAATATCTTTTAAATTATATTTTGTCCTACTCCAACCCTTTAAATATTGATTCAAGTTTTTATTATATAAAAAGAGTAAAATCATTGATAAAGCCATACAAATTCTTGCAATTAGAGTAGCCCAACCAGCACCTTCAATTTCTAATCTCGGGAATCCAAATTTTCCATAAATTAATAGATAGTTTATAGCTACATTTAATAAGTTACAAGTTAGTAAAATTATCATTCCCGGTTTAGTCAATGAAAGAGCATCAGTAAATTGCTTAAAAGATAGAAATATCATATACGGAATCATTGATGCAGCAATAATTCTAAAAAATGGAACTGCATATTTCACAACTTTAGCATCTTGCCCAAAACTATCAAAATAAAATGATGCTATAATTAATAGAATTGTAATGATTATTGATGTTATGATATTTACAAGCAATCCATTTTTAAGTAAACTTTTGCACTTATTTATATCTCCACCACCAAATGCTTTTCCAACAATTGGTGTAATTCCCATTGCCAATCCAATCCCAAAAATAAAAATTACAAAAAACACTGCATTAGCAAAGGAGCAAGCTGCAAGTTGAATACTACTAATTTGACCAACCATTGTGTTATCTGCTACTGTAGCCATCATGTGACCCAATTGACCTAATATTACGGGCCATGCAACAATTAAATTCTCTTTATAATTGCTTTTATATTCTTTGCTAAACATGTTTTTTAGATACTTGTATTTTCAATTCGCTATGAACGTTAGAAATAGATAAATATTAGTTTTACAAGTGAATTTTATTAACAAATGAAAGGCAATATCAAAATTATTTGTATTTTTGCTTTAAATTGTTTTAATTGTGAATATTTTTGCAACTTTTTAATTATAAATGTGTTATTTAACAAAATCTTTTTTGATTATTTGGAATTGTTTATGAAAAAC
>JAYTXK010000453.1:0-2067 GCA_043743005.1 Ignavibacteriota bacterium | reverse complement strand
GCAATTGAGCAATTAAAGCAACTCGGTAATGATATTAAAGTTCCTGTATTTACTGATGAAGGTAATAAAGATGCACTTGATATAGCTAATAAAGCTATTACTTATGCAAAGAAATTTGGTAGAGATATAGTAATTGTCGATACTGCTGGTAGATTGACAATTGATGAAGAAATGATGAAAGAAGTTGAAAATTTGAGCAATGGCTTAAAACCAACTGAAACATTATTTGTAGTTGATGCAATGATTGGTCAAGATGCAGTTACAACTGCAAAAGCATTCAATGATAGATTAGCACTTACTGGTATTGTTCTTACTAAAATTGATGGTGATACTCGTGGTGGTGCTGCCCTATCTGTACTTACAGTAATTGGCAAGCCTATTAAGTTTGTTGGTATTGGCGAGAGATTAGATGATTTGGAGCCTTTCCACCCTGAACGTATTGCTTCTAGAATATTGGGTATGGGTGATATTCTTACTCTTGTCGAAAGAGCAGAAGCTCAATTTGATGAAGCAGAGGCTCACAAACTTGAAGAAAAAATCAGAAAAAACCAATTTACTTTTGAAGACTTTTTAGACCAATTGCGAACAATTAAAAAAATGGGTTCATTAAAAGATTTGCTTGGTATGCTTCCCGGTATGGATAAGCAACTTAAAAATGTAAATATCGATGATAAAGCATTTTCAAAAGTAGAAGCTATTATTCTTTCTATGACTAAAGTAGAAAGAAACAATCCAAAAGTAATAAATGGTAGTAGAAGAATTAGAATTTCTAAAGGAAGTGGTACTACTGTTCAAGATGTTAATAGATTGATTAAGCAATTTGAAGATATGAGTAAAGTGATGAAAAGTATGACTCAAGGCAAAAAGAGCAGACTATTCGGTGGTGGAATGCCAAAATTTGGTAGATAATATTTGATTATAATTGTAAATGATTTCCTAAATTTATTTTTTAAGGTTTATATAAAATGGTAAAGTTAAGATTACGTAGAAAAGGTAGAGTTCATCATCCAGTTTATGATATTGTTGTAACTGATGGACGTGCTCGTCGTGATGGTGCTTATTTGGAAAGATTGGGATATTATGACCCAAATACTAATCCAAGTACAATCAGCATCGATCCAGATAGAGCTATTTATTGGCTAAATGTTGGTGGTCAGCCAACTGAAGTTGTGAAAATGCTACTTAGCTACGAAGGTGTATTATTACGTCGTCAATTAAATTTCAAAGGCGTATCTCCAGTTGAAATCGAAGAAAAAGTAACAAAACACAAAGAAATAGTAAAAGCAAGATTTAAACGTAGAAAAGACTTACGTAAAAAACGTGCTGAAGCTAAAGTGAAAGCTGCTGCCATTGCTACTGCTGCACCTGCTGAAGAAGCTCCCGCAGAAGCATAAAACTTAGTTATAGTTTTAAAAAACATAAAAGCCCATTTCTTTTAAGATTTGGGCTTTTTTTTTTGCTACTTTTTACTTCTGTATTACTATTTTTGAATAAACAGAAGTTGAATTATCTCTGGATTCTTTCATATCAATTTTCAAAAGATATATACCAGTCAAATAATTTTTAGTATTAATTCCTATCGTACTTCCTGAATAAGTTTCAAACTCATCTAATAAAATACCAGTAGGTGAATATACTTTAAGAATCATTGTCCTATCTTCATAGTCATTCATCAAGTTAAATGGAATAGTTGCTTTAACAAACACTTCATCACTTGCTGGAGTTGGGTGGACAATCATTGAAATTTTATCTGAACTAAAGCCAGTTCCATTACTCAAATCTATGATTTTAGCATTAGTTTTATTAGTTTTGTAATTTACTGTATCAGCTGTTGGAATTCCATTGATTGCAACAATTTCATCATAAATGCCCAATGAGTCTATTCTTCTCATTACAAATCGGTAATTTTTACTCATTCCATTAATTAGTACAACATTAACCTGCCTGCTTGTAGAATCACTATTAATTGTTGATACACTAATTGGGTAAATATATGTACTATCTTGTCTTTCAATAAAAAGCTCACTATTTGAAGTATTGTTGCCAAACAATTTAAAACTTAGCTGG
>JAYTXK010000452.1:0-5322 GCA_043743005.1 Ignavibacteriota bacterium | reverse complement strand
GGTATATAAATCTTAATTATTCTTTAAACAGCAAAATAAATTTTGGTGGAAGGTATTCATTGTATTCAACTAATTCATTTAAATCTGCAATTTGGCAATTTGAAAGTGTTACACCCACATTAGGGTTTAGCCAAATAATGTATGGAGAAGGATTTAGGTTTTTTGTATATTCAAAAATTAAAACATTAGATATTTTACAATTTTGGATAAAATATGGTTTGTTTGAATCAAACATAAAAGATTCTAAAAATATATTTCAATTGAAAAGAGAATCAAATATAAATTTGCAAATAGATATTAAATTATAAATAATTCTTTATTAAACAAAATTTATTTACTAAATTTACATCTAAGATATATTTACTATCCTATATGAATGAAAACATCTTGAATTTAAAACTAATCATAAAATTTAGAATATTAATAATTTTGATTTTGATATCAACAATATCAATTTCATTAATTTCAGGTACAAATGGTCAAACAGGAAACGCATTTATAGGATGTGGTTCACATGCCTGCCATAATGGTGATCCAAACGACTTAACAGAAATATTAATATCAAGCAAAACAGGATTTACTATAATGCCTAATAAAAGTATTGATATTACTATTAAAATTAAAAATGCAGCATATAATTTTGCTGGTATTGATGCAGGAGTAAAAACTACTTCTACAAGTAAAACCAACATTGGAACTATTAGTAATCCTGGTACTGGTGTTCAAATTTTAAACAATGAAATTACTCATACATCACCAATGCAATTTATTGGTGATGGCTATGAATTTACATTTACTTGGACAGCCCCACAAGAAGAAGGTCAATATTATATACAAGTTGGTGCTTTGGCAAATAATAACAATGGTAATCCATTTGACGATATTTGGAATACTTCTGTACAAAAAATCACTGTTACAAATGGTGCTATTTTATATAATAGTTCATTTAATAATAATGAATCAATTTGTCAAGGCTCAAATCAATTAATTAGTTGGAATTCTTCTGGGTTTTTGAGTTTAAAAATTGAACTATCGGCTGATAGTGGAAAAAGCTATAATACTACTCTTTTTTCAGGTTGCCAAGCATCTAAAGGTTATTGGAATTGGAATGTGTCAAAGAGTTTGCCAGCTGGGAAGAAATATAAAATTAAACTAAGTGATTCGGATAATCCAAGTACTTTTGATGAAAGTAATAAAGTTTTTGAAATCAAAAAAGCAAATGAAATCGTAAATCAGCCAAAATCACAAAATAAATGTATTGGTTCAAATTGTGAGTTTGAAATTGTAGCAGATGGAGTATATCTGAGATATGTTTGGTATAAAAATAAAATAGAAATTTCAAATTCAAATTCTCCAAAATATATTTTATCTTATGTAGATAAAATTGATTCTGGAAATTATTCCTGCAAAATATTTGGAGAATGTGGTGAACCAATTGAATCAAATATTGCCAACTTGAAAATTATTTCAATTCCTATTATTCTTAATCAACCACAATCTAAAACTTTATGTATTGGAGACACATTAAAAATCTATGCTAATGTTTCAGGAAATGATTTGATTTTTGAATGGTATAAAGACAATGTTAAAATCAATAATAATAATTCTTCGACTTTTATTCAAAGTAATTTCCAGATTAATAATTCTGGAGAATTCAAATTAATAGCAAGAAGTCCTGCTTGCAATTTTCAAATTGAAAGCGATATTGCATATATTTCTCGAGGTTTTGCTGCTAAAATTAATTCTCAACCTATTAATGTAAATACTTGTTTAAGTAATTCAGCAACTTTATCTTTAATCGCAAGCGGAACAAACTTGAATTATAAATGGTACAAAAATAACAACATTATTCTTAATGCAAAAGATTATTATTATACCATAAATAAAGTAGATTCGAATGATATTGCAAATTATTTTTGTACAGTAACTGCTTATTGTGGAACACCAATTTATAGTAACACTGTAAACTTAAGTTTGAATAATCTACCCAAAGTTTCAATTTCACCATCAAGTCAAATTGGAATTGAAGGAGAATATTTTGTATTATCTGCTATTTTAAATTCTAAGTCTCAAAATTTGAAATACAAATGGTATAAAGACAATAATGAAATCCCTAATTCAAATTTATCAAATTTAGAATTTAATAAATTAAAATTATCAGATTTAGGTAATTATTATTGTAATATATCAAATGATTGTGGTTCTATATCTTCAAATACTTATAATTTAAAAATCAAAAGTTTATCAAAAGGTATCTTATTTTCAAAAATTAATACATTAAATTTTTATCAAAAACTATTTAGTAATCAACTTGAAAATACTTTTGAGGTCGAAAATAAAGGAAATGAGCAATTGAAATTGATAAAAGCTGAAATAAGTGGAATTAATTCAAATAATTTTATAACTAAAGGACTTATTTTACCTCAATCTATTCTTCCTCATCAATCTTTGATTTTCACTATTGATTTTGACCCTAAAGTAAGAGGTATTTATTTTGCAAATTTAATTTTAGCTTCTGAAGATTCACAAATCATTGAAAGTAAATTAATAGGTAAAACTTATATAAAAAGTGCTAATATTAGTTTAAACAAACCATTTATAAATTTTTATTCTGATTTAAATAAATCATCTTCAAATACTATTACTATATTTAACAATTCTAATAATATTGAGACTTTTAGCAGTAATTTTTATATAAGTGATTCTAATTTTAAAATGATATATCCAAATCTTCCTTTTTCAATTAAAGAAAATGGATTTCAAAATGTTGTTTTTAACTACTCTCCTAAAATTATTGGTATTTCAAATGCAATATGCAAAATACCTGTAGATTTAGTTGAGGATTCTTTAAATGTTGTATTAATTGGGAGTTGCAATTTCGATGATGTTTCAATTGATAATTTAAAATCAAGTATTATATTTGTAAAACCAAACCCAATATCAAATTTTGCAGAAATAATAATAAGCCCAAACAATAACAATGATTTTCAATTTAAAATCATAAATAGTCGAGGTGAATTAATAAAGGTATTTAACAATATAAATTCTAACTCAATATTATGGGATACTAAAGATTTTCAGGGAAATTTAGTTTGCAGTGGAATATATTATGGAATTTATCAATCTGGAATAATTTCTAAAATTGTATTATTGAGTATAATAAGATGATAATTATATAATTAAAATAATATTTTAGTTATTACTTCTATATAATTACTATATTGGGTATGTTATGGAATCGACAGGAAGATGTAGTTTGAAAGTGGCGTGTCGAGCTATACTGGTGGAGCTCGTAAATTCAACTGGTAGAAAAAAAACGCAGAAAATAATTACTCTTTAGCAGCTTAATAAAATAACCAGCTAAACACTTTTGATAAGGGATGCCTATAATTTTTATCATTGGTGACGCAAAACAATAGGATAGTAAGTTGGAATGCCTTTGGCTAACTTATAAAATAAAATAAGGCTTACAGAACGAAAACCTGCTATTCGGTTAATTGTTTTGAAAATTCAAAGAATAGATACACACGTAGTCACCAAAAGCAAAGCTTTTTGGACCCGGGTTCAACTCCCGGCATATCCACAAAAACAAATATAAGCCATTGTAAATTAAACACTTACAGTGGCTTATTTTTTAAAGGTCAAAAAAAGGTCAAAAAAGACTATTTTTTCACTCAAATTTAAGCTTTTCTCTAAGTTCATCAGCTTCAAAAATTGTAAGGTAATGTTTTTGCTGAATTGCTAAAGTGTGACCTATAAAATCAGCAACTACTTTGGGTTCGTTTTTATATATTTTAATTAATTCGTTTTCTCTCATTTTGCGTATTGCATGAAATGATAAGGAATTATTTATTGTCATATTTATATTTGGATCTGCATTTATAGTTTGTATTGCCAATCTTAAATGTAATCCTGCTTTTTGAGACGAAATATTAAACAACTTTTCATTATCTCTTGGCTGAAAATTAATCCAATTTACTATTTTATCAAATTTATCATAAGGCAATTTTGCAGTCTTACCACCTTTCCTAATAAATTTAATATCCTCATGATTGATATTCGACCATTTTAAAGATAATGTTTCTGAAATTCTAGTACCAAAATACCTACTAAATAATGTAACTCCATAAGTTGTATTTTTATTTAATTTAAGTAACATTTTAAGAATCTCTTCAACTTCTTCAATAGCAAAAGCAATTATTTCTTTATGGATAATTTTTGGAATAATTGATTTATTAATTGGATTAATTTCAAGATATTGGTTGTCTATTCCATATTTAAAGACTGATGAAATATAGTTTAAATACCTCCCTTTGGTTGAATTTGATAAATTATGGTTTGTAAAGTTTTTTAATATAGCATCTCTAATTTCAAGAGTTTGATTTAATTTATAATCATTTATTTTAAAGACCCATTTAAATACTTCATTTAGTTTCTTTTGAAATTGTATGCTTAAATCCTTCATTTTATTTCTTTTATAATCTTCCAACAAATCATATAATGAAAATTCAACTTTATCTGGATTATAATGTTTTCTAATTCTTTCATTTAAAATTTGAAGAGCTTTTTGTTTATTCTCTGGTACCCACGCAAAATCTGTAGATTTTTTAATTCCAAATACATAAGTATATACATTACCATATCTTTCGTAACAGTAACATTTATTGTACTCTCTCAATTTCCAAACATCACGAGTTTTCTTTTATCAATATAATCATAACAACTATAATAACGATATCTTTTAACAATTCATTATTGTGCATTCGAAATAACAAAGCGAAAATGATAAATCCTAATATAATAACTCCATAGATTTTTAATATCTCCTTCATATAAAACTCCTTATTAAATTATAAACTAATTAATTGATTGTACTTTCTCAAATGGTTCAATAACTTTTAAAAGGAGTTCAGAATAATTATAAATATCATCAATTGAATTTAATTCATATTTGATTTGTAATTATTAGTTATTCTTGAAAATATTTTACCTTTCAATTCAATATTATGTAATTTGAATTCATTTGAAGGTTGTTTTAATTGTTCATCTTGTTTTAATATATCTTCTATATTATGTGTTTCTAATTTTGGAATTTTTCCAATTTTTATAAGTATATCAATCATTGTTTCAATTTTATAATTAGAATTCCCATTTATAATTTGGGAAATATAACCTTTTGAAACCTTAAGATGAGTTGATAACTGACTTTGATTTAATTTATTTTGATTCATATATTCAATTAAATCATCGTGCAATTTCATTTGCATTTTTAAAAGCCAATATTGAGTGCTTTTAAGTACTTCAGTTCTTTTCATTTATCAT
>JAYTXK010000451.1:0-4082 GCA_043743005.1 Ignavibacteriota bacterium | reverse complement strand
CATATTTGCTAGCATTATAAAGTCCAACTCCCGGAGCTGAACGAAATCCTGCCATTGAAGAAAGCTGAAGTATATTGCCTGATTTATTTTTTCTCATAGATGGAAGTGCTTTTTGAGCAACATATAATGCACCTATTACATTAGTATTAAATTGGTCGTTTATCTCTTCTAAAGATAGCTCCTCAATAGCACCCATATACCCAAATCCTGCATTATTAACTAACACATCAATTTTTCCAAACTTATTTAATGTAAATTCAATTGCACTATCAACTTGAGAATGATTAGTTACATCCATTAATACTGCAAAAGTATAATTTGGAACTAAATTATTAAAGTTCTCAAGTTGAGATTCATTTCTTAAAGTGCCTACAACTATATCACCTCTTTTAGCTACTTCTTCAGCAAGTAACCTTCCAAAACCAGTTGATACACCAGTTATAAACCATATTTTTTGATTTTTCATTTTATAAATTAATTTGTTAAAAAAAGCGAACCTTTTTTTTAAGATTCGCTTTTGAATTGAAATAATACTTTTAAATTATATATTAACAGCTTCGCCATAAGCCGCTGCTGCAGCTTCCATCACAGCTTCATTAAGAGTAGGGTGAGCATGAATTGTTTTGAATATAGTTTGAGCAGTAGCTCCAGCAGCCTTAGCTACACAAATTTCACCAATCATTTCTGTTACCTCAGGTCCAATTAAGTGGGCACCTAAAATTTCTCCATATTTGGCATCAAAAACTAATTTAACAAATCCTTTTGCTTCGCCAATTCCATGAGCCTTACCATTGGCAGTGAATGGGAATTTTCCTACTTTAATTTCATATCCAGCTTCTTTAGCTTTCTTTTCAGTTAGTCCCATACTTGCTACTTGAGGATTGCAATAAGTACAGCCCGGTATTGAATTGTAATCAATTCCATGTTCTCCATGTCCAGCTAAAAATTCTGCTAAAGCAATCCCTTCTGCCGATGCTTTGTGAGCAAGCCAAGGAGCACCAGCCACATCACCTATAGCATATACTCCAGCTACATTTGTACGACACATATTATCAATTTTAATAAACCCTCTTTCTACATTTACTCCTACAACTTCTAAACCAATACCTTCAATATTGGCTTGAATTCCAATTGCATTCAAAGCATAATCTGATGTTAAAACTTCAGTTTTACCATTTGATTCTATAGTTACTTCAACATTATTCCCAACTGTTTTCGCCCCAGTTACTCTGCAATTAGTTTTTAAAGTAATCCCAGATTTAGTGAAATGTCTTGCTAATTCTTTTGAAACATCTTCATCTTCAACAGGAAGAATTCTATCTGCAAATTCTACAACTGTTACTTTTGTACCAAATGCATTATAGAAATAAGCAAACTCAATTCCAATAGCTCCTGCACCCATTATTATCATAGATTGAGGAATCTCTTTTGGAATTAATGCTTCTGTTGATGTCCAAATTCTTACTCTATCCACTTCAATTCCAGGGAAAATACGTGGTCTTGCACCAGTAGCTATAACTACACTTTTAGCAGTAATTGTATCAGTTACAGCACCATTAGCATCTTTTACTTCCACAGTGTTAGATGATTTTAAAACTCCAAATCCAGCCACAGTTTGAACTTTGTATTTACTAAATAAGTATTTGACACCACCCGACATTTGGTTTGCTACTTTACGAGAGCGATCTATTACTTTTGGAAAATCTACATTTACTCCACCAAAACTAATACCGAAGTCATTTGAATGTTTTATAAAATCCATATATTCAGCATTTTTCAAAAGTGCTTTTGTAGGGATACAACCCCAATTTAAGCAAACTCCACCAAGTTCAGATTTTTCCACACATATTACTTTCAATCCAAGCTGAGAAGCACGAATAGCAGCTACATAGCCACCAGGACCTGAACCAACTATTACTACATCTACATTATGATTAGCCATTTAAACAATTCCTAATTAAGTTTTTAATGATAACATTTTTTATAATATGCAAATTAAGGTTTTTTAAAATTATAAAAAAGAAAATTAGAAAGTAATTTTTGAAATAATTTATGAACTATAAATAAAACTAAAGATGAATAAATTCATCTGAATTTTATTTTGTCTATAAAAATTTCAATTTTTCTAATTCAAATTTTTTAATTTTATCTAAATATGTTTTTGACTTAAAATTAAGTTTGATAAAAGTAAATGCTATTTTTCTTAATGTTTCTGGAAGTTTGAAATATATCTCATCTGAAGATACTGTATTTCCATTACTTGAAGCAATTATCATAAGCTGATTTTTAATATTATTATGGTTACAAAATTCATTTACAATATTATTTTCAAAAATTGGTTCGGAAAAATATTTAAAAAGCAATTCATCATTATTATCAATCTCAATTATTCTATCAATTAATTCTTCGTCTGAATTGAAGTCATTATAATTTAAAAACGCTTTACCATTAAAATCTTTATCAACAAGTTTATTTCCCCAATAAATCGGAAGGCTACCTGCTACAAAAGGTTCATAAATTTTTTCTGTTGTATATCCTATATAATTATAGGATTCAAATGCTATTGTAAATTTGTAATCTCTCAAATAATCGATTTTATTTTTTATTTTATACCCAATATTATTCCTCACTCTTCCAGCAGAATCAATTTTTTTGTATTTATTTAATTTGTCAAAAAATTCAATTCTCTTTTTAGGACCGGGATTGGAATAAATAAAGTTGCAAAACTTAGATTTGTTTTTAACCAATTCTTCAGGATTTCTTGGTTCAATTAATTTGTATATATCTCCCCAAAGAATATATAAAGGAAGCCTATAGCTTTGGGGATTGTCATTGTAATCAAAATTAAATGAATAATCTGATTCTTTAAAATCTGGTCTTACATTCTCCCCAATTACCGAAACTCTAATGCAATTATATTTTTTGAAATTTGTTCCAAATAGGGAATAGAAAACTATATTAGGATTAATCTCATCATAAATTACTTCAAATTCTTGAGATAATAATTCAATAAATATATTATCTTTTTTGTCAAACTGAATCCAAAAATCTGTAAAGCAAATTCTAATTTGTGGTTTCATTAATTAATTATCGCTATTGATTATGTTTAAAAAGTTTGAAATAGTAAGTTTTAATCCATCTTTCAAGGGAGTTTTATATTCCCAATCAAATGATTTAGCATAATTTACATCAAGTAATTTTCTTGGTGTGCCATCAGGTTTTTCAGAATCAAAAAATAATTGTCCTTTATAATCTAATAATTCAGCAATGATAAATGAAATTTCTTTAATTGATATATCTTTACCAGTTCCAATATTGATATGTGATTTTATTTGATTTGCATTAACGTTTTCTCCGAAATGCAAAACCGAATCAGCTAAATCGTCAACAAATAAAAACTCCCTCAAAGCATTTCCTGTACCCCACAAAGTTATAGAGCTTGAGTTAATATTTAAATTTTTATATAATTTATCAAAATCAATATCATCAAAACTATTAGAATCTAAATTATACCCAATTTTAAACTTACCTAAATTTAATTTAACTAAGTTTTCATTTGATTCATTAAATGCTTTTGCAAGATGAATTTTTCTAATCAATGCTGGTATTACATGCGAATGTTCAAAATTATAATTATCACCATATCCAAATAAGTTTGTAGGCATTAAAGAAATGAAATTAGTTTTATATTGTTCATTATAAAAATTACACAATTTTATTGCTGAAATTTTAGCAATAGCATAAGCCTCATTAGTTTTTTCTAAATATCCATTTAGTAACTCATCTTCTTTTATGGGCTGATTTGAATATTTTGGATAAATGCAAGATGAACCTAAGTTTATCAATTTTTTGCAATTATTCAAATAAGCTGAATTAATTACATTAGAATTTATCATCAAATTATTATAAATAAACTCAGCTGGATATGTAGAATTTGATAATATACCACCAACTTTTGCAGCTGAATTAATTACAATTTCTGGTTTGTTTACTTTAAAATAGTTTTCTGTTTCTGACTGATTTATTAAATTTAGTTCTTTACTTGAAGGACTTAACAAATTTGAATATTCATTTTCAATTAG
>JAYTXK010000450.1:0-5856 GCA_043743005.1 Ignavibacteriota bacterium | reverse complement strand
TTAAAGTCCTCTCCTACTGGGGAGGATTTAGGTGGGGTTCTTAATTAGTTCTTAGTAAAGCAAATGCCAAAACAAGTAAAAATCTGAATCAAGTTCAGGTTGACAGTTGCTTAAAAAATAGCTAAATTCACTGCAAAGGGTCAATCGACCCCTGCAAAAATTCGCCTAAGTCATTGATAAATAAGAAAGTGATTTTGCAGTAGAAAATATATTAAAATTCCCCTCTCCTTAGGCTCTGCCTAAATTGAGTGGGAAATTGCGACAGCAATTTGGGGCTAATTAAGTTGACTGGGTGTTAAAAATGCTTTTTGAAAATCAAAACTAGTAAAATGCTGAATCAAGTTCAGCATGACAGTCTCAAAATAGCGAAATTCACTGCAATTACTGCATAGAATTTAGTTAAGTAGTTGAATAATATATGAGTTGCAATTGCAGTAGAATTTCTTAAAGTCCTCTCCTACTGGGGAGGATTTAGGTGGGGTTCTTAATTAGTTCTTTGAAACACAAACATCAAACACTTGATTTCTCCAGAATGGTCGAAATGACGAATTAAAAAAGCCATATTCACTGCAAAGGGTCAATCGACCCCTGCAAAAATTCGCCTAAGTCATTGATAAATAAGAAAGTGATTTTGCAATAGAATTTTTAAAGTCCTCTCCTACTGGGGAGGATTTAGGTGGGGTTCTTAATTCGCTCATTGAAATGCAAACATCAAACACTTAGGCTTCTCATTTAATTCGTTCTTTGAAATACAAACACACAAAAATACTTATTATTTGTATTTTGCATAATACAAATAACTATATTGTTAAATCTATAATATTAATTATCTTCTTATGTATTTAGGAGTAAAAGCAGGTGGTGGAGTATCATCATAAAGTTTAATTCTAAGCTCTAATAATATTCTCCAAGTACTAATTTTAAAATTATCACCATAGCTTGATATATTAGTAAATGGTAAATTATAATTAAATACTGGGCAGAAAGTTACTTTTTTGGATATTGGTATATTAAAACCAATATCAGTCCATAATGCTAATTGAGGACTTGAAACATTTGGAAATTTTCCATCTTCTAAAGTTGAAGAATATCCACTGCCTTGAGTTAGTTTTCCAACTTCACCCGAACTTAATGTTACAATTGGGTTTACAGGTTCTTGAGTATGAGTAATATTATTAGAAAGCACAAACGATATACTTGGTCCAACTCTTAAAAAAAATGCTTTTGTAGGTTGCCATCTTATAAAAGGAGTGAGAGATAAAAAAGAAAAACTTGCTTTACCAGTATGTAAAAAATCAATAGGCAAGCTATCAGTAACATTAGTAATTTTAGAAAGAAAACCAAGTTTTTCTCTTTCAGTAAATTTACTTTCAATATTTATTGAAGAATATGAAGCAAGCAAACCAAGATTAATATTATTTTCAATTTCTCTTTCATAATATGCACCTAAAGTAAAATTGAACCCAACTCCACCACGGAATTCACATTCTTTACATTCAACTAAATATTTGCCAGATTGTACATTCTGACCAAAGCCTAATAAAAAACTTAAATTATCTTTTGTTACTTTTTTATCAAATGGAATTAAAGGTGTATCAAGTTTTTGACTAAAAATGCTTATGTTTGTAAATAAGCACATAGACAGAATTAAATATGTTTTGATTTTGTTTTTCATAAATAGTAATAGTTTACTAAGGAATATATAAAAAAAATGGATAACGTTACAATATTAAATGAAAAATCTCAAAAAAAGTTTTCAATGGCTCGATTTGCAGCTGTTAAAATATTGAATAGATATGAACGAAGCGACTCTTATGTTGATAAATTATTGTCTTTTCAGTTGGGAAGAGAAAATTTAAGTACAGTTGATAAAGCCTTACTAACAGAGCTTGTAAATGGAGTAATTAGGTGGAGAGCTAAATTAGATTGGGTTTTGACTGGTTTTTATTTTGGGGAATTTCATAAATGTATGAATTTGGTAAAAAATGCAATGAGAGTCGGATTATACCAAATTTTGTTTTTAGATAAAATTCCGGTTCCAGCAGCAATTGATGAATCAGTTGAAATGATTAAACATTTGCAAGGTGATAAAGCAGCTGGATTGGTGAATGCAGTTTTGAGAAATATTGCTCGAAATTTATCAAACATTCGTTACCCTAATATTGCAGATGATGAAAGTTTTTATTATTCAGTAATTCATTCGCATCCAAAATGGATAGTTAAAAAGTGGATGGCTGATTTTGGTTTGGAAGCAACTATAAAGTTAATGGAAGCTAACAATGAAAAACCATATACTCCTTTGAGAGTTAATAGCTTAAAAACTACATCTCAAGAAGTATTAGATATTTTTACAACAAAAGAAGTTCCACATACACATTCAAAATTTTTAGATTCTTCAATACTTTTACATTCACATATTAATGTTGCTCAAAGTGAACTTTTTAAATTAGGTAAAATTACCATTCAAGATACAGCAGCTTCTTTAGTTTGCAAATTGGCAAATCCACAGAAAGAGCAAATTGTATTAGATTTGTGTTCGGCTCCAGGAGGTAAATCTTTTTATTTAGCTGAGCTAATGGAAAATACAGGCAAAGTAATGTCAGTTGATAAATATGAAGCCAAATTGAAATTAGTTGATGAAGGTGCAGTAAGACTTGGGTTAAGCAATATTAAAACATACTATTATGATGCTCGTGAGTACAAACTTGATGGAGGAGCAGATGTGGTTTTATGTGATGTCCCTTGTTCAGGTACTGGCACTTTTTCTAAAAAACCTGATATTAAATGGAAAAAGGAACAAGAAGATATTCGTAAACTTAATGTAATGCAAAAAGAAATTTTAGAAAATGCTGCAAAACTTGTTAAATTAAATGGGACACTAATTTATTCAACTTGTTCAATTGAAAAAGAAGAAAATAGTGAAATTATAGACTGGTTTTTAAATAATCATTCAAACTTTGAATTAGACAATGCAGAAAATTTTCTACCTGCTGAAGTTTGTTTAAACGGATATTTGCAAACATTTCCTCAAACTCATGGTATTGATGGTTCATTTGGTGCAAGATTGATAAGAAAAAGTTAGGTATTTTATTTTAGTTTTTAAATTTATTATTAGCCAAAATGAAATAGTTATTTTGGCTAATAATAATACTAACTTTTTTAATTACAAATACTTATCAATTTCACTTTTTAATTCAATTAGGTCATCTCTTGTTATTACAATTTTATCTTTGCCTTTTTTAATAAAAAAACTTTGTCCAGATTGTCCTAACCAAACTGCTTTATCAACACTTTTAATTGGTTCGAATAAATTTGAAGGAGCTCCATTAATTTTTTCATAAACTTCGTCAATTAATTCAGGATTTTCGGCAGCATTTTTGGAAATAATATCGCATCTTTCATTTTCTTCATTCCCAGCATGACCTTTTACCCAAATAAATTCTATTTTAAATTTTGAATTTTGAATTGAAAGCTGTTCCCATAAATCTTTATTCAAAACTGTAGATTTATCAGCTTTTCTCCAACCATTTCTTTGCCATTTTTGCAGCCATCCTTTTGTCATTGTATCAACAATTAATTTAGAATCAGTATGTAGTTTTATGCTTTGCATTGGAGTTTTAATTAATTCCAAAGCTCTAATAACAGCTAATACTTCCATTCTGTTATTAGTAGTTAGCCTATATCCTTCAGAGATTTCTTTTCTTTTTGATCCTTGAATTAGAACGGCTCCATATCCTCCAGCACCGGGATTTCCGAAGCAAGCACCATCAGTATAAATAATTACATCTTTTGTCATTTTGTCTCATTATTTTTGACAAAATTAGTAAATTTCCAAATAAAAAGAAGTAAAAACAATTGATTTAACTAAAATTTCTTTGATATTTGAGAAAATGTCCTTAAATTTGTAGTTCTATTACGGAGCATGTAGTTCAATCGGTAGAGCGCCAGTTTGTGGTTCTGGTTGTTGTGGGTTCAAGTCCCATCATGCTCCCTTCGTAATATCAATAGCTCTCAATTTTTTGAGAGCTATTTTAATTTATTAAAAGTCTTTAGGTATATTATTAAAGACTTTGTTATTAAATGAAATATTGTTAACTTGAAATAATATTTAATTACAAAATAAATTATGTCTAAACCTACAAAAACATTTGGTAAAATGCTTATAGTTGATGATGATAAGCATATATTAAAATTACTTTCTCACATGTTTGAGAAAAGCTATGAATTAAAAACTGCAGAAAATGGATTATTAGCTTTAGAAGTTTTAAAGGAAGGTTTTCAACCTGGAGTTATCCTAAGTGATCAATTTATGCCTGAAATGACAGGTTCTCAATTTTTGGCTGAAAGCATTAAGATTATCCCAGATTCAGTAAGATTAATTCTAACTGGTAATAGTGAACCTAAAGATATAATTAGTTGTATTAATGAAGGTAAAGCATTTATGTATTTGACTAAACCATTTCAACAAATGGATTTAATTCAAGCAATTAGAATAGCTTTTCACCAATTTAATAATAAAGCAGATGTTAAGAGAATTAATCAAGAATATTTAAATAAAATATTAAATTTAGAAAGACAACTTAAAATTGCATCATCAAAAGTACCTGAAACATTAGCAGATAAGGGTGGAGACTTAAAAACTTTAGCGAAGTTTATTTTTAATACTGTATTGCCATCAGAAAGATTATTTTTTACTCCACATACAAAATCAGTTTTAGAAATAGGACAAGCTATTGCTACCGAAATGCAATTAAGTACAAGTTCTAAAACATTACAGATGTATGCAGCAATGATACATAATTTTTATTGCATTTCTTTGCCTGATTATTTGCAAATTGTTGATTTAGGTGATGATATTTCGCATGATGAAAAGAATTTATTATTAAATCATTTTAATAAAATATTAGATAATTTTACAGGGTTTTCTGAATTAAAACCAACTATAAAAATTATAGCTCGATTATGGGACTTTTTTAATCTTGAAACAAGTCAAAAAACCAAAAATAATGCTTCGAGTGACTTTGAAAGTCAAATTTTGGCACTTGCAAATCAATATCATAATTTAGTATATAGAATTACCTTAGATCAATATCATATTTTGTTAGAGAAAGGTGAAGTTTCTCAAACAAGTGGTGAAACACTTAAAAGACATGAAGAAGCTAAAAATAAACTTCTAAGATCAAGTAAAATTTTTGATAAAGATGTTACTAATGCTTTTGATGAACTTATTAAAAGCTCAAATGTTCCAAGTTTGATAACTAGAAAAGAAACATTAAAAGTTACCAAATTGCTTGAACATTCAAGTCATTCTGTTTCAACTGATTCACTGCCTGAAAAAAATTATACAAGAATTAAAATTTCAGATATTGAAACTGGTATGCAAGTAAATCAAGAAATTAACACTATTAGAGGGACAGCAATTGTAAATAAAGGTGAAATAATTGATGCAAAGTCGTTTAGTAAAATTAAACAATTAATATCTACAGGATTAATTGATGAGAATGATAATATTCAAATACTAAAAAAGCAATTAATTATTGAAGGTGAAATGTGATAATTAATTTGAAAATTTTATTTCAATATTTAAAATATAAAATTTTATTTTTCAAATAATTAAAATGTTTTATATTTTTTCTTTGCATTAATAAATATATTTTTTAAATTGTGTGTAAATAATTACACACTTTTTATTTGAAATATTATTTGAAGTGTTAATTACCTTTTATAATTAATTGGATAAACTATTGCTTTTTTCAATATTAAGTGGAATTTGTATAGGTATTCTTTTAGCTTTGCCTCCAGGTCCTGTGGGTGTAACTGCTATTAAATTAGGTTTATTTAATGGTGAAAAATCTG
>JAYTXK010000449.1:0-1726 GCA_043743005.1 Ignavibacteriota bacterium | reverse complement strand
CTAAGATATTGGGACTTCAAGCTTTAATTCGTTTACTTTATCTATTTGTAATCTGTCTACAAATAAAATACGAATTAATAAAATTGATTCACTTTCTGGAGAATCGTTATTTTCTTGATATCCATTCTTTACATCTATTTAAGTAATTGCGACCCTCGGCTCCGAACTTAAAAACCATACAATATATTATAATTGTATGCTAACTCCATCGGATTGAGTTAGTAAAGACCAAATATCGTTTGATCCAGTCGTAAGTTTATAATAACTCACTAAGGACTTTATTTCTAAAACCTTTATTAGTCTCTTGGAGAGTAAAGCCCATTGTGCCCAGCTATGCTTAATTCTTTCTCCACTATGGAGTAACGAAGCAATCTTGGATGGAACTTTCTCTTTAAACCATAAACCTCTTCTACCTATCGTTAATGCTGCACAATTATGTGTACTTCTCCCTAAAGGTAATGCATATTTTAATCTTGCTGAAATGCTTGTATATGCAGGATTTACCTCTTTGACAAAAATACCATTCTTAACTGCACAAGATTTAAGTAAAGTAATAAATTTCTTATAAGTAATTAAGTTTAATTTTCTGTTTGTTGTTTTGCCTAAATTATGATTTTTTTTGTCCTTTAGGTCAATATCTTCAATAATTATATTTGTTTGTTCAATTTTAGCTTGATTAATAATTTTATGTATAGTTTTAATTAATTCTTCTTTAATTTGGTTTTTATTTAAATTATCAAAATTAACATTATAATCAATAAAACTTTTTGGGTTTCCATCTTCTATTACTAAACATGTAGAAAATAAATTGTAATTGATATCAATCCCAATTGCCTTGTTTTGTATTGGACAATTATTTTCTAATGTAAAAGATATTTGAACATACCATTGTCCATTTTCTCTTTCAAATAGTCGGTAAGTTAATGCTTTGCCTAAACTTATTGCTTGCATTAAATATTGGTAATTTTTCTTTTTAACATCAAAATTCACTTTTAAATTAACATACTTTTCATCAGAAATATTGTTTGATAATGTTAATCTTAATTTTGTTAATGTTTGTAATTGAATTAATGAATTACCAAATGTTTCGTCCTTACTACCGATAACATAAATAGAATAATCACGTTTTCTTTGCCATTCTTTTAACCATATTTTATGATCTTCTATATTCCATTGCTTTTTGTAGAAGGCTTTGCTACCCCAAATTGCATTTATTTTTCTTGGTTGTTTAAGTAACAAGTTAATTTTATTTAATTTATTTTTTGCATAATAATTATCTTTCTTTTCTAATTCTAACTTTTTTGTTTCTAAATGTTTAATTCTATTTTTGTTGTTTGATGTTATTGATTGTATTTTGCCTGTTACATCTTTCCATATTGTTTTAAACAATCTTGCTTTAATTTGGTAAATTTCAATATATTCACGTTGTTTATCTTTAAATAATAAGTTTGGGTTATTTACAAGTTCATTAAACAATTTTCTCGATAAAGATTGTTGAACTTTACCGTATTTTCTCAGTAAATCTATGTTTGGTTCATAAATTTTTGATTCAACTGTAATTACTGTTTCCATAATGTTTTATTTGCTGTAACGATATTTTTTGTTTTATGTGATCTTTGTCCATAAATTTTAGATGCAAAGACTTGAATAATTTGCAATACATTTTGTACTAATTCTTCTTCTTTAGAGATTTCATTTGATTGGTTAATTATTTCTATTTTAACAT
>JAYTXK010000448.1:0-2727 GCA_043743005.1 Ignavibacteriota bacterium | reverse complement strand
ATATTTTTTGCAAGAGTATTTAAAATCACATTTAGAGTTTTACCTTTATCATGATTAATTAATCCTTTTACATTTTCTAAAATAAATGAATCTGGTTTTTTATCTCTTAATATTCTTTCAATATCATAAAAAAGAGTCCCTCTTGAATCTTGGAACCCTCTCCTTTTACCTGCAATACTAAATGGTTGGCAAGGGAAGCCCGCACATAAAATATTGAAATCAGGAATTGATGATGACTCAAGTTTAGTTATATCCGATAATGGATATTCACCAAAATTTAATTTATATGTTTCGCAAGCAAACTTATCAATATCTGAACTGAAAACACATTCAGCACCTTGATTTTCAAAAGCAACTCTAAATCCTCCGATTCCACAAAACAAATCTATGAATTTCATATATCCAAACTTAGTTGTTTAATTTGATTAATTGGTAGTATATATTTTCTATTAATTGGTTTTAATAGATTTTTTGACTTTTTAATATTCATAGGATCATTATTTAGTCCCTTTAAAAAATGTTCGATTACTGTTACAGTAAAGGCATTACCTATCATTTTATATCTTTGAGAGTTACTTTCTATTGATGTATAATTATCTGGTATTTTCTGAAGTCGTTCACATTCCAAAGGTGTTAATTTCCTAATTTTAGAATCAACAAGTATTTTAGTAGTGTCAGTTCTAGCCAAAATTGTTGGTGATTTACTTAATGTAGAATAAACTCTCCGTTGTCTTTCATTATCATTAATAATCTCTTTGGGTATATCAAATACTTTAATTAAACCGTCTTTTGTTCTTGAATCATTATAATTAGTTTTAGATATAAATGAAGTTAATCCTTGTTTATTAAAATAAAATTGATCTTCTACTTTATTTTCTATAATATCTTGTAAGATTTCTGATGAAGTCTTGTTAGGTAAGGTTGGGTATTTAATATTTGTCCAATAATACCTAGGTCTTGACTGTGCTGAAAAATAAGATGAATTTAATGAAACATAATGAACACCAACAAATTCACTCATTTTGCTTCCCCATTTATTTTTTACATTTTCAAGTATAAAATATTTAGGATTAACTTCATATAAAATACGAATATATTCAAAAAACAAACTAGACTTGTCTCCTTCCAAGCCTAAACCAATTTGAGCGTTACTTAAGTCTTGGCAGGGACTACCTCCAATTAACAAGTCGATTTTTGGTAAAGTAGTCGTATTAATATTTCTAATATCTCCAATATGTTTAATATTTGGAAAGTTCAGTTTTGAAACTTTTATAGCATGAACATCAATTTCAGAAGCAAAATAATTATCAACTTTCACTCCTAAGTTTTTTAATGCAATCATTGCACAAGATATACCGTCAAATAAGCTTAAAACATTCATAAAAATAATTATTGTACCTTAAAATTCATTAAAAATAGTAGAATAGATATAAGTTAAATTTTCTCCAAGACCAAACTGCAGTTTCTTACATGCTTTAATAATTTCATCTTCATTTAAATTTCTTCCTAGATAAATATTTGCATCATTCTGTAAATCTTCTATACACAAAGAATAAATTATGCTATTTTTAGTTGTAACGCTTGCTTCTTTTATTGATAGTAATTCTGTCATTTTTCAATTTAACTAAAAATAATTTAACATACAATTCAAAATTATGATTTTTATTAGCATTAATCTTTTAAAACGATTCATTACAAAAAATTAGTTGCTTATTTTATAATTACAAATATAAAAGTTATGACGACAGGGTAAAGAAACACATAGGTTTCTACACTGTGGTTGCAATGACAAGAAAAAAGTGCATAAATCACTACAATTACTGTAAAAAACTTTATTAAGTGTCTATATATTATTTAGTTACAATTGCAATAGAATTAAGAATTGCTTTAACCTTTTTATTTTTTTAATGTAATTTTAAAAATAAATAATTTTTCAATGAATAAAGCAATAAATTTACTAATTATAATTAAATTAATTAAATTAAAATATTTATTTACACAAATAATTAAAAAAAAATCCATAATTTGCAAGTCTTTAAAATTTTGTAAATTAAATTTATGTTTATTAGCTTTGAAGGAATTGATGGAAGTGGTAAAACTACACAAATCCAACTTTTAAAAGATTATTATATTTCAAAAGGTAGGGAAGTAATTACTCTTAGAGAGCCGGGTGGAACTTTGTTTTCTGAAAAAATAAGAGAATTATTACTTTCAAAGGATTTTGAATTAAATTCATTTACTGAATTAATGCTTTTTGAAGCTGCAAGATCATATTTAACAGAAAATATAATAAAACCTGCTTTGGAAAATGGTAAAGTTGTATTATGTGATAGATTTTTTGATTCTACTACTGCATATCAAGGTTATGGTAGGGGATTAGACATTAAGTTTTTAACATTATGTAACGAAATGGCTGTTTCAAGTGTCTATCCAAATATTACATTTTACTTAAATGTAAAACTTTCTGAAAGTAAAAGAAGATCTCAAGAAAGAATTGCTGATAGAATTGAAAGTTCTGGAAATGATTTCTATGAAAAAGTACAATTTGGTTTTGATGAACTTGCAAAATTATATCCTAAAAGGATAAATGAAATTGATGCAAATCAAGAAATAGCAAAAGTATTTGAAGAAATCAAATTTATAATTGAAAATAATTAATATATAGTTTATAAGGATTTATAAAATGAAAAATTTTTTTTTAATAATTGTATTTACTTTTGTTGTAAT
>JAYTXK010000447.1:0-6876 GCA_043743005.1 Ignavibacteriota bacterium | reverse complement strand
CCCTACAATATTTCTTAATATAGTTAACACATTTGAAGCAGGAAAATCTAAATTCAGTTTATCAAGTGAACTGTGTACCATTACTGTGTCATTAGAATTAATATTTAATTTGTTAATTAATATTTCTATAAATTCACTCTCACTTAGTTTTGGTAAGTTATTAATAGCTTTTCTTTCTTTATCTTTTAGGTATTTAATAATTTTATTTTTAATGCTTATAGGTAATATGGATTTAATAAAATGCTTCATTTTTTAGCTTAATAAAATGGTTATTTCATTTGGAACTTATAATTATTTCCTAAAATATAAAATAATATTATATTATATGCTATATAATTCAATAATTTAACTTAATTTACAAATATTTTTCCGCACTTTTTGAGATTTAATGAAAAACATTCCTGCTTTTGAGGCACTTGGTCTCTCTAAGCCAATATTAGATGCTATTGCAGCTAAGGGCTTTGAAGAACCTTCTCCGATACAAGCTGCTACAATACCAATGCTACTCGCCGACACTCGAGACCTTATAGGTCAAGCACAGACTGGTACTGGTAAAACTGCTGCTTTCGGTATTCCGATATTAGAAAAAATACAAGAAAAAGCTAACCATGTACAAGCTTTGATTCTTGTCCCAACTCGTGAACTTGCAATGCAAGTATCAGAGGAAATTAGTTCACTTAAAGGAACTAAAAAATTATTTGTAACTCCAATTTATGGTGGTGCCTCTATTGAGCAGCAATCTTATAAATTATCTAAAGGAGTTGATATTGTTGTTGGTACTCCGGGTAGAGTATTAGACCATATTCGCAATAAAAGATTGAAATTAGAACATATTAAATATTTGGTGCTTGATGAAGCCGACGAAATGCTTAATATGGGTTTCATTGATGATATGGAACAAATCTTAGAAACTTGTAATCCAGAAAGACGTACTTTGCTTTTTTCTGCTACTATGCCTAATGAGATTGTAAGACTATCTAGAAAATATATGGTTGATCCTGAATCAATCTCTGTAAAAAGTGAAACTCAAACTACAAATTTGACTGACCAAATTTATTTTGAAGTAAGACAAGAAGATAAATTTGAAGCTCTATGCAGAATAGTTGATATTGAAAGAGAATTTTATGGTATAATCTTTTGTCGTACAAAACTTGAAACTGATGAAGTGGCAAGCAGAATGATAGATAGGAGCTATGATACTGATTGTCTTCATGGTGATATTTCTCAATCAAATAGAGAAAGAATATTAGCTAAATTTAAAAAGAAAAAAATTAATATCTTAGTTGCAACTGATGTTGCTGCAAGAGGTATTGATGTTTCTAATTTGACTCATGTAATTAATTATTCATTGCCGCAAGATCCAGAATCTTATGTACACAGAATTGGTCGTACTGGTAGAGCTGGTAACCAAGGTACGGCAATTACATTTGTTACACCACGTGAAATGCGTTCTTTATTTATGATTCAACGTGTATCAAAAGCTCCAATTAGAAAAGAAAAAATTCCAAATATAAATGATATTATTGAAAGAAAAAAAGGTTGGGTATTTGAAGAAATTCAACAATTAGTAGAAAAAGGAATTTCAACAGACTTTAAAAAAATGGCTCTTGATTTGATTACAACTGATGAACCAACAAATTTAGTTGCTGCGTTGCTTGAGCTTGCATATAAAGAAGAATTAGACCCAAGTAGCTATGCTAACATTCGTGATATTGAAAGCAGAGGCGATAATAGATTTGGCAATGACAGAAGTGGTGGAGATAGATTCTCTAATGATAGAGGTGGAAGACGTAACGAAAGAAATGATTATAGAGAATCTCGTCCTGAAAGAAATGGAGCAACACGCTTATTCATTGGTATGGGTAAAAAAGAAGGAATGACAAAACGTACTATTGTTGACCTAATCAAAGAAAAAGCTAATACTCACGATAGGAAAATTGACAATGTAGAGGTATTTGAAAACTACTCATTTATCTCAGTACCTTTCGAAGAAGCAGAAATTATATTGCGTAGATTTCAATCTGAAAGAGTTGGTGCAAAGCCATTGATAGAAAGAGCAGGTGCTAAAGATGATTCTGGAGCAGGAAGCGGAGATAGTGGTGGTTATAATAGAAGCGAAGGCAGAAGTGGTGGATATTCTGATAGAGGTGGTAGAAGTGGTGGATATTCTGATAGAGGTGGTAAAAGTGGTGGAAGCAGAGAAGGTTCAAGAGATGGTGGTAGAAGTGGTGAAAGCAGAAGCAGAAGACCTCGTAATTAAATATGCTACTATTGAAGATGCTGATATTATTCTTAGCTTTATTCAAAAATTAGCAGAATACGAAAAGTTAGAAAATGAATGTGTTGCAAGTGCTGATGACTTGCGAAATACACTTTTTTCAGATTACAAATATGCAAATGTACTTATTGGATATTATAAAGAGCGAGCTGTTTGCTTTGCTCTTTATTTTTTTAACTACTCAACATTCCTTGCAAAACCAGGAATATACTTAGAAGATTTATTCGTTCTAAAAGAAGAAAGAGGCAAAGGCTATGGGAAAAAGATGCTAAAGCACTTAGCCGAAATTGCAATTGAAAAAAACTGTGGTAGAGTAGAATGGGCTGTGCTTGATTGGAACGAACCAGCTATTAATTTCTATAAAAAATTAGGTGCAAAGCCTATGGATGAATGGACTACATTCAGGCTAACTGGTAATGCATTGATTGAATTTGCAAAAAGCAAGTAAATATAAAAAAGTATTTACTTGCTTTTGTGCATCAAATCTTTACTTCAAAGCGTTTTCAATATCATTAGCAATTGATTCTGGTTTTGTAGATGAAGCATATCTGTCGATTACTTTGCCATCTTTTCCAATTAGAAATTTAGTAAAATTCCACTTAATTTCATCTCCAATAAATCCTTTGCCATTTTGTTTTAAGTAAACATATAATTGATTTGTATTCGCTCCATTTACTTCTATTTTATCAAATATTGGAAATGTAGTTTTATAATTTATGTCACAAAATGATTTGATTTCTGAATTTGTACCTGGCTCTTGACCTCCAAATTGGTTACAAGGAAATGCTAATATTTCAAAACCCATTTTGTGATATTTAGCATATACTTCTTGAAGCCCTTTGTATTGTGGAGTGAACCCACACTGACTTGCCACATTTACAATTAAAAGCACTTTGCCTTTGTAATCTGATAGTGATACTTCTTTATTATCAATATCTTTTACTTTAAAGTCATATACAGACATATTTTTACTCTCTTTTTTAGAAATTGAAACATAATTAAAAGAAACAAAGCAAACAATTAATGCCAATGAAATAATAATTGATTTTTTCATAATGATTTACCAATATTTAATAATAGATATTGATATAGTCGAATTATATTTAAAAATGTTATAATTAATTTTTAATAAATTAAATCTTTTATAACAAATAAATTTGAAATTAACTTATTACTAATTAACTTTGTAAATAAATTTAAACAAAGAATAATTTAAACAAAATAACATAGAAATGAATATTAACTCCTCTAATTTAAAAGTATTTTTAATAATAGTTATATCTATTATAGCACTTTCATATAAAACAGCATTATCACAAAACAATACGAGTCCACTTTGGGAAGCAATATATAAAAACAATATTCAAAATCAACAGCAAGAATTTAAAGAAGCATTCAAATCAAATGGAAAAGCTAAAATTGATGCTCTTTTGATTAATTATCTTGAAGCTGTAAAGATTGGAAATGCTGAACTAACATTACAAATATTAGAAGACCTAATTAATTCACCTGAACTTATTAAGCCTCAGTTTGAACCATATTTTATTGTTTTATTAAATTATGAATTTATGACAAATGGGCAAAGAGATAATGAATCAGATTTCAGAGCTATTAAATTATATAATAAAATTTTGAATTTAAATTTTTCAAATGATATAAAAATTAGAGTTTACGAAGTTTTACATTCTAAATATAAATACTATTATAAAATTGATAAATCTGAAAATATTGCACAAAAAATAGCTGCTATTGAGGATTGGCAAGCTCTTGGATCATTTGAAAATATATCTGCTTCTGGTTTTGATAAAGATTTTGGAGTGGTAACTCACCCAGAAAAAGAATTTGAGTTTAAAGACAAAAATAATGCAAAAGTAAAATGGTTCAACTGCAAAAAACCATTTTCTGGTAATTGGATTTATCTTAATAATTCATTTTATATTAATAATAATATTAATTATGTACAATCTTTTTGCAATAATACAAAAGAACAAATTGTACAATTTAGAGTTGGCACTTCTGGTTCATTAAAAGCTTGGATAAATGACCAACTTGTAATCAAAGAAGAAGAAGAAAGAAATAATGGTACTGACACATATATTTGCACAATTAAATTAAATGTTGGCTATAATAGAATATTATTACAGCTTGGATCAAGTGAAATTGAAAGACAAAACTTTAGAGCGAGAATAACAGATAATTTAGGTAATACTCTCCCAGATTTAACTTATTCAAATAATTTTCATACTTATCAAAAAGAAACAAATTTTAAGTTTGAAAAAATTGAATGTCCTTTTGAAAAAGTATTGTATGAAAATATTAAATCAAGTCCTGATGATATGATAAATTATTTAATTTTAGGTAATCTATTAGTAATAAATGGCAAACATCAAGAAGCAAATTTAATTCTAAAAAATGCTTTAAAACTACATCCAAAGTGTGGGATATTTGCTGACCAATTAATAAATTCTTATTCTTCTGGAAAGAAAAAAACTGCTTTAAGTTTGTTAATTGAGGAACAAAAAGAAGCAAATCCAAATAGTTATAGTGTAATTCAATTTAAAATATCAGAAGCTATAAATAAAGAAGATTATGATTTGGCTAAAAAGCTATTAGATACTTTAGAAAGTTTTTACGGTAGTTTGAGTTATGTATATAGAACAAAAGCACAATTATTAGCAAAACAAAATAAAAATGAAAAACTTTATGAAGCTATCGAAGAAGGGTATAAAATATTCCCGCAAAATATTTACTATTTAAATATGAAATTCTTGATTTTAAAAGAGCAAGGAAAAGTTAGCGAAGCCGAAAAACTATTATTAGATTATTTAAAAATATTCAATAGTGATGATGCAAGAAATATACTAGCAAATCACTATTTGAATATTAGAGAAAATAAAAAATATTTCAAACAAGTCCAGATATTAATAGAACAAGACCCTTGTGATATTGCCTCATATTACAAAATTGCTGACCAATACACTGATATGCATGATTATGAAAATGCTGTTATTAATTACAAACAAGCAATTGAAATAGCACCTTATGTTTCTATTTACTATCAAAGTTTGGCATTTTGTTACTTAGAATTAGGTAAAACTGAACTTGCAAAAGAAACATTTGAAAGGGCTTTGGAGCTTGATCCTTTCGACTTTACAACTCGAGAAGAACTTAGGAAAATAAATGGTAAAAAACCTATATTTGAGAATTTTAAAGAACCAGATATGTATTCTTTATTTAAAAATTCACCAAATGCTTCTGATTATCCTAATGATAATATTTTGATTATCACAAATTCAATTAATAAAGTTGTTTACAAAGGTGGAGCAAGTGAAGAAAAAAATTTCATTTTAGTAAAAGCCTTTACCAAAAAAGGAATTGATCAAATTAAAGAAATTAATTTGCCATCTTTTGGTGATCAAAATTTGCTAATCGAAAAAGCTGAAGTTCTTAAAAAAGATGGTTCAAAATTGAAAGCAGAAGTTGATGGCTCACATATAGTTTTTACAAACTTAGCCGAAGGTGATGCAATTTCTTTAATTTATAAAAATAGCTCTGAACAATTTGGAACTATTTCTCAATTTATTTCAGATAAAAAATCTTTTTCTCTTTTCGCACCTTACTTATCTCAAAAATATTCTTTACTAATTCCAAAAGGAATGGATATAAATTACAAATTTTTAAATGGAACTTTAGAACCAAGCAAAGAAATAATAGAGGATATGGAATTATTAACTTGGGAAAAAACTAATCAAAAAGGACTCTCTCCAGAACCAAATATGCCAAGTCTGAGTGATTTCGGTGAATTATTGGTAATTGGAAGTATTCCAAATTGGGAATATGTTTGCAAATGGTATATGGATTTATCTTCAACAAAAACAAAATCTGATTTGGAAACAAAAGAAGTAATTTCTGAAATACTACCTAATTTAAATGGTTTGACAAAATTAGAAATTGTAAAGAAAATTTATAATTACATTGTTGAAAATATAAGATATAGTTCTGTTTCCTTTAGACAGAGTGGAATCATACCTCAAAAAGCATCTGATGTTATTAGTTCAAAAATTGGAGACTGCAAAGATGTTTCTACTCTATTTGTGGCTTTGTGTAAAGAAGTCGGTATTGATGCAAATTTAGTCCTTGTATCAACAAGAAACTATGGGAAAAATTCACTCCCACTTCCTTCTATTGATTTTAATCATTGTATAGCCACTACTACAATTGATAATAAAAAATATTATGTAGAGCTTACCACTGATCTCAATCCCTTTGGAACAATCTGCTTTGACTTAAAAGATGCTACTATTTTGGAAATTAAAAAAGACCAATCCGAGATAATTAATTTAAATCCAATTGATAGAAAACAAAATAATATATATAGAAAATCCTTAGTTACTTTCAAAGAAGGTGAAACTCTAATCCATAAAGTAGAAACTATAAAAACTGGTGGCTGCGGTGCAATTACTCGTAGTTCTTTTAGAAATTTATCAAAAGATGAACAATGGAAAGAAATGACTTCTTATATTGCTGATAATTATGCTAAGACCAAACTAACAAAATTAGAGTTTGGTGCTGATTTGATGAATACAAGCGACAGTATC
>JAYTXK010000446.1:0-2165 GCA_043743005.1 Ignavibacteriota bacterium | reverse complement strand
CAAAGTCATCATCAATCCACGCTAACTGTTGAAGAATTTTAATTATTTTTTCTTTTGAATTTTTCCCAGACATAGATTTCAATAAATATCCAGCTTCTTTCTTTTCAGCTGATAAAGAGTCTTTAATCATCTGCCATAAAGTTTTCTTAGATTTTTTCTTTTCAAGTACAAAAAGTCCCGAACCAATTACAATGAAAAAAGCAGATTCCATTAGTCCAACTGCATTATCTGCCAAAGCATTCCAATCGCTATTCATAATAAAGCTAACTGCCCATAGAATATATAACATTGATTCACTAATCAAAGCCACGATAGATTGAGATTCGGCTACCTCTTTCTCATGCTTTCTTTTCCAAATCTTATTTGCTTTAAAATAAAAATTAATGATAGCTATAAATATAGCTATACCTGTTAAAAAACTTATTATTGATTTAAACGATTCCACTAATTCTCCAAAAATATAATGAATCTATTTTAAAATTACTATTAATGACTCTTATTACCAGGGATATTCAATTGTGCAAATAAACTTATAAGTTCTTCAATTGTTTTTACCCCAATATCGCCTTTTGTATGCTCTCTTACTGATGCAGTTCCAGCTTCAGCTTCTTTGCCACCAATCACCAATGCATAAGGAATTTTCTTTTGCTCTGATTCAGCTATTTTTCTATTTACTCTTTCACTTCTATCATCAAGATTAGCTCTAAATCCTAAGTCTTTTAATTTTGTTTCAATCGATTTTGCATATTCAAATTGTCCTTCACCAATTGGTAATATACTAATTTGAACAGGGGCTATCCAAAATGGGAAATTACCTTCATAATGTTCAATTAATATTGAAATAAATCTTTCCATTGAACCAAAAGGTGCTCTATGAATAATAACTGGTCTGTGCAATTCATTATCGCTTCCTTTATATTCTAATTTGAACCTTTCAGGTGATACGTAATCTACTTGTACAGTGCCTAATTGCCATTTTCTGCCTATTGCATCACGAACAATAAAATCAATTTTAGGTCCGTAAAATGCAGCCTCGCCTTCACCAATGAAATAGTCTAAATTCATCTCATCAGCAACATCTTTAATATCTTTTTGTGCTAATTCCCATAAAGCAATATCGCCACCATATTTATCTTGATTATCATCTCTAAATGATAACCTTGTTGTAACATCCATTCCAAAAGTACTAAATACAAATTGAGTAAGCTCCACTGTACTTTTAATTTCATCTTTTAGCTGTTCCATAGAGCAATACAAGTGAGCATCATCTTGAGTAAATCCTCGCACTCTCGAAAGTCCACTTAATTCTCCAGACTGCTCATATCTATATACTGTACCAAATTCTGCTAATCTTAAAGGTAAGTCTTTATATGATCTTGGTTTTGAGGCATAAATTTGATGATGGTGTGGACAGTTCATTGGTTTAAGTAAATATTGTTCATCTTCAACTGTAATTGGGTCAAATTGTGAATCTGCATAATATGGATAATGTCCAGAAGTTTTATATAGTTCAAGATTTCCAATATGGGGAGTGATAACTTCCAAATACCCTCTTTTCACTTGTTCTTTTCTTAAAAATGCTTCAAGATTTCTTCGTAATAATGTACCATTCGGAAGCCATACAGGCAAGCCACCACCAATAGAGTGAGTAATCATATATATATCAAGCTCTGGACCTAATTTTCTATGATCTCTTCTTTCAGCTTCTTCTTTTAATTTCAAAAATTCTTCAAGTAAAGCCGCCTTTGGAAAAGTAACACCATAAATACGAGTCATCATTTGTCTTGATGAATCACCTCTCCAATAAGCACCTGCAATGCTAAGAAGTTTAACTGATTTAATCATTCCAGTTGAAGGAACGTGAGTTCCTCTACAAAGATCAGTAAAATTTCCTTGCTTATAAATAGTAATTTCTTGATCCTTAAATCCTTCCAAAAGCTCTATTTTATATTCATCACCTTTTTCTTTAAAAAGGTCAACTGCTGCTTGCCATTCAATTTCAGTTCTTTTAAATTCGTTATTAGCTTTTGCAAGCTCCTTCATTTTATTTTCAATTAAAGGAAGCTCTTCATTTGTTAGCTTTACCCCTTCAGGTAATTGCATATCATAATAATATCCATTTTCAATAGCTGGACCTATTCCAAACTTTGTGCCTGGATATATTG
>JAYTXK010000445.1:0-3069 GCA_043743005.1 Ignavibacteriota bacterium | reverse complement strand
TGAATTCAAAATTATATACAACTGATGGCTACCTTGCAATACCTGTAGATAAGTGGGGAAAAAGATATATTCATTTGTCATTTTGGGGCTTTAATGAAGCTGGTACTTGGGCAGGTGGATTCTTAATATTAGCAGCAGAAGATAATACGAAAGTAACTATAGAATTAAAAGGTAGAGGAGCTAACTTTTCTTCTACTGACAAAGGCACAAAAATTGGAAAAAAATTGAATGTAACTCTTAGCAAAGGTCAAGTTTATATGGTAAGAGGAAAAGCAGATACAAGAGGAATTTTTGATTTATCTGGAAGCGAAGTAAACTCAGATAAGAATATTGGATTAATATCATTTCACGAAAGATGTATGATCCCAGTAACGACTGTTACAAATGGTAGAGATCATTTAAGTGAGATGATACCACCAGTTGATACTTGGGGATTAAAATATAGAGCTTTAGAATTTGATAGAAAATCTAATATGGGTGATTATTTTAGGGTAATTGCATCAGAGCCAAATACTAAAGTAACTGTAAAATGGTACGATAAAATCACTAAACAAATTTTAGGAAACGATACTAGAATTTTGCAAAATGCTGGTGACTTTGAAGAATATAACGATGTTCAAGCAACTTACCCTCATGTTTCCGCATCTGTACGAGGTGTTTCTACTTATGAATTTAACAAACCAGGATTAGTTATGCAATATGCATACTCTGCAAATTGGGATAATGCAAGTAGCTATTGGGATCCATTTATGACACTTGTTATACCAGAAGAACAATTTACAAATAATGCAATTTTTTGCACTCCATATAACAAAAGCAGCTCAAATGAGTACAATAATAATTACCTAAACTTGATTTCAATTGGTGATACTTCAAACTCTATTAAAAATATGGAATTGCTATCTTCGATATATATTGATTCAACTAAATTAACTGAAATAGATTCATTTGTTACACAACGTAATATTCCCAGTACAAATTGTTTTTGGTCTTCTATCAAATTAAGTAAAGGATCGCATAGTCTGAATGGAAAAACAATGTTTGGAGGGAGTATGTATGGTTTTTCTACAAACGACTCTTATGGATGGCCCGCTGCAACAGCATTTAAGAAAATGGGAGTGAATGACACCTTACCTCCAGTATGCAAAGTTAAAAGCGATTGTGGTGAATATACTATAAATGTTACAGAACTAAGAGATGGTAAGGAAGGAGATGACCCACGTCAAATTGATACTGGAGTTGATAATCCACCTTTCATTTCTAAAGATTCTAACAGCACATTTAATTTTATTGATTCAATTTTTGTTGATAATTTGACATATTTTGAGCCACCAAATCATAAATTTGAATTTAAAGTAAAAGTAAAAGACAAATACAGAGATGCTCAAATCAAACTTTATGTAACAGATTATGCTACTAATGATACTACATTTATCATTAAATATAAAGCTGATAGCCTAACAATTTTTCCTAATCAAATTGACTTTAAGAATCAGAAAGTTAGCACAAGTTCAATTGAACTATCTGCTAAAGTAAATAGTAATTCAGATAGTTTGATTGCAATAAAATCTATAAAATTAACTGATGGTTCGGTATTTACAATTACAGATGGTAATCAATTAAATGCAAATGGTGAAATCTTATTACCAGCAAGAACAAGTAAAACAATTAAATTAAAATATACTCCTATTAAAGAATATACTGATACTCCAAATAAAATGGATTTGGATACTTTGGTAGTTGAAACTAAATGTTTGAAATTTACTAGTCAAGTGAAAGGCAAAGGAATTAGCCCTAAAATATATGTTGAAGATATTGACTTTGGTAATTTATTTATGGGTGATTTAAGATGCAAAAAAGAGTATTTGGGTATTGGTTTAATGATTAAAAATGATGGTTCAGATACTTTAAATATTTCAGGAATTGATAAAAATGATGCACAGCTACTACCTTTTAAAATTACTCCACAAAATCAAATTAATTATAAATTCCCTATTATAATTAGTCCAAATACTTCAATTTATTTAGAAGATATTTGTGTTAATAGCATAGATACTGGTAAATACAGTAACAAAGTTAAGTTTATAACAAATAATGCAATTGGCAAAGATTCATCGATTTGGAAAGTAAATATTGTCAGTTCAAAAAGTGGAATAGATGACTTAAATTTATATTCGTTTAAAATTAATTCAATTATTCCAAATCCAATTTCAAATCAAGCTGCTTTATTAACTTTTACAATAGATATGCAAAGACAAGTTGAAATAAGTATAATTAATTCAAATGGCGAAATAGTTGATAATTTAATAAATAAATCATTTGATTCAGGAGTGTTTAATCTGAACATCCCAACGAATAAATTATCATACGGGGTTTATTTTATTAAAATGAAATCAAATGATAAAGTTATAACTATGAAATTTATAAAAGAATAATTTTAAATAGTATATAAAAATAATTGCAATAGTTTAAATTCTATTGCAATTTTATTTATTTAATTCAAATTATTCATTTTCATCTCCAGTCTCACTATTATCTTTTAGTTCTTCCAAAACATATTTCTCATGTAATATTTGAGTGTTAGGCATTTTTTGAAGAAGTTTTTTAAGCTCTTCAAAAGGTATATTGTTTTTTCTCAAATCTAATACTTCAAGACTTTTCAAATTAGCAATAAAATCAGGTATTGTTTTGATACTGTTATTTGAAATATCAAGATATTTCAAATTTGATAATTCAGAAATACTTTCTGGTAAATTTTTTATCTTGTTTGATTTTAGTTTCAAAATCTTAAGTTTAATCAAGTTTTCAATTGTATTTGGAATTTCTTTAATCTTATTATCAGACAAATCCAAATATTCCAAATGTTTAAGTTTTAGTGCATCATTTGGGAATACATTAAATTTATTTTTTGCTAAGCTCAAATAAGTAGTTTTAGGACTAACATCTTCAGGAATCTTCTTAATATTTTTGTCGTCATAAGTAAAGTAAGTGTTTTTAGACCATAAGCCTTTATAATCAGAATTATCATTATTTTTAAGGTTATTAATTTCTCGCATAATTTTTTCAATA
>JAYTXK010000444.1:0-1809 GCA_043743005.1 Ignavibacteriota bacterium | reverse complement strand
TGCTAAAGGTGATAAAGATTGTCCAATTTTAGAAGAAATTGATTCTATATTAGTTAATAATAAATTTAGTCATGTTATATTAATTGATGATGCAAGATTATTTACTGGTGTTGGTGACTACCCTAAATTAACAAATCTTACAAAATATGTTCTAAGTAAAGATAATAGATATAAAATGGAAGTTAAGCACGATATTATTAGATATTATATTTAATTCTTGTTTTATTATTAAACTATTTGGATTTTTTTACCTAAATATATTTTTAAATTAATTTACGACTATTTGGATTTATTGTTTCATTTATTACTTAAATTTACTTCTTAATAAATTTAAATAAACGGTTATCAGCTTTAATAAAATATAATCCATTTGATAAAATACTAATGTCCAATTTAGTCATATTATCAAATTCGTGCAACTTTATTCCCAATGGATTGTATAACTCAATTTTGCTTAATGGTTTCAAATTACTAACATCAATATATTGATTTGCTGGATTTGGATATATTTGAAATTCTTCAGAGTTAATTAATTCTACTTCTGTTTTATTTGCTTCTTGAGATACATAAATATACTTTTTGTTTATTCCTAATCCACTAATTGTAATAGTATCATTTCTTTTGTAAGTACTTTTATTTTCAGATGCAGATAATAAAACAGTTCCATCATTTACTCCATTAACATTATCAAAACTTAACCAATCTTGATTAGAAGTTATATTCCAACTTGTATTTGAATTTATACTAAAAGTATTTGAGCTTTTTAAATTTGTATTAAATATTATTGAATCAGTAGAAATTGACATATTTAATGGATAATTAAATTCAATTGCTCCAATTGATCTTTTTGATTTAGAAAAAGGTTTCCCATAATAATCAAGCAAGGGTTCTGTTTCTATAGTTCCAGAAGCAATTGCTGGGCTATTTGGCGTTAAATTAAAATCATTATTTTTACCATTTACAAATATTTGAGTATTTGCACCAATATTGATAGGACTTTTATCTTTTACTAAATCCAATTCAGGAGTATCCCAATAAGGTCCATTGAATGGATCTGTATTAATATGATAATAGATATTCTTACTAAAACTCACTGCATTAACAGGCTGTAAGCTGCCATTCATATAAGCAGAAGTACCAAAAGCAAATATATTATTTTCAACCCTATTTCCATTAAGATTTGGATATAGACTACTTGTATTCAAAAATCTTAATGTAGCTTGACCACAATTATAAAAAGTATTGTTAATTATTTTACAATCAACAGCCGAAGAAAGTGCAACCCCTCTATACCCACCTATTACTAAATTTGAATAGAATTTTAGGTTTTTCACTTCAAATTTATCATCAGGACAATAAAACTGAGCTCCAGTATCTCCACCTAATTCAAAAGCAACCCAAGCGCCTGATGAAGCATTAATAAAAGTGTTTCTTTCCATTACTATATCCGATGCACCACCTTTTATATGTCCACCTGACAAACAATTTTCAATTCTATTACCACTTATTATTCCATTATGACAAACATTAAAATCAAAAGCATCACATACTGGCATATTTTTAAAAATACAATTTGTAACTTCAAAATTATCTACTCCACCAAATTTAAAAGAGCAGATTGAATTTGGTTCAGTAACATCAGCAAATGAACATTTGTCAAATATTATAAATTTAGATTGTGTATTGCAACTTCCATTATTATCTACATTAATTAATCTCCCTGGGCTTTGAGCTGTAGCTTTAAAATCTAAATTATATATTTTTATATATTCACATGCTTGAAATTGCCAATTACCAGCAATACTAACT
>JAYTXK010000443.1:0-1624 GCA_043743005.1 Ignavibacteriota bacterium | reverse complement strand
CATTTAAAAAATTAATCATTTCGATTGGCAATTCTTCTATATTTTGATTCCCAAAATATTTTTTTATTTGCCTTTTAAGTAAATTATGAAAAATTTCTGCCATTTTTAAACTTCACTAAAAGTAGTTATTGTCATTGTTTGATTATGTAAATCAGTATTTTGATTTTTTGAACTAGGACATAATTCGCCATAAGAATAAAATCCTGTAAGAATTGTTTCCTCACCAAAAATATTTTTTACAGCTTCAAGTTCTTCTTCAATTCTCTGACCCAATACTAATTTTCTACCAACACAACTTATTAATATTGCTAATTGAGGATTATTTATATTATTTGTTAATTGAGAAGTTTCTGCAGCTTTTTCTGCACCACCAATTAAACTTTCAAAATTTGCTTTCATTAATTGAGCTTTAGCTCCAATAGGAATATCACCAGCAAAGGTCATAGAACCTTCATTTTCATCAATATTTAAAACAGTTCTCACCAATTTATTTCCATTTTCACCATTTTGAATTTGTAAAGGAAAAAACAAACTTGATGATGGTAATTCTTTTGCTTTATCACCTAAATAAAGTTTATAAAGTCCTAAAGCACTTTCATTATCGAATTCAAATAATACATTATTTTTAGATTTTGTAACTGTCCTAATTGGACCAAATGTTTCCCAACCACCCATACTTCCAAAACCGACTTTCAAACTTTCACCATAAAAAGATAAAGTGATAATATTACCTTCTTTAATATCATCATTTAATCCAACTATAGTCTTTTCAAATCTAGCTGCATCACCAGCGAGTCCACCAGTTATAGATACATTATCAGGAATATTCCCTTTGAATCCTGCAATTAAATCACTACCATTTACAGTTTGTCCATCAGATATTACTAAAATATGATTCAAATTTTCTTTTTCTATATATTTAGATAAGTTAATCCCAGCATTTTTTGAATTGTCATTATTCGAATTATTATATATATTAATCTTTACTACTGTTTTTTCAAAATAAATTGCTGTAAAAATTATTTGTTCATCAAATAAATTTATATCAGAGATATTCCCTGATGTACTTGAAGAAATTATATTTGCATTTGCATATAATTCTTTAATTTTTTTTAACCAATTTGTGTTTTCTAAGATTAATCTATCACCAAAGACTAATACAATCTGTGCCAAACTTTTGTCTAAAATATTATTTATTAGAAAATCAAATTGATTTCCATCATTTAATTTTAATTGATCTATTTTCATAATTTCAAAATATAACTTTTAATTGAATAAATTTAAAAACTTTTTGTAATTTAACAAATTACTTGTTTTTTACAAAATACTATATTATTTTTTTACAATTTATAAAAATTTTTTCCTATAATCGAAATAAAATTCACCAATTAACTCAAAAGATTTTTTCAATACCTCTTCAGTTGGGCAAATTACTATTCTAAAATGATGAGAGTTTGGCTTTTGTCCAAACCCAGCTCCCGGAACAACTACTACACCGGTAGCTTTTAGAAGCTCAATACAGAAATGCCAATCATCTTTTAGTTCAATTGAAGGGAAAGCATAAAATGCACCTTGAGGTTTTATGAGTGATATACCTTCAATATTTTGTATCATATCATATACT
>JAYTXK010000442.1:0-2940 GCA_043743005.1 Ignavibacteriota bacterium | reverse complement strand
TTAAGATTGTATCATCTAATACAAAAAATCTTTCTAAAATAGGAATAGAAGAAGGATTTGATTCAAATATAATATGTACATAAAAACCATTAAATTTCTTATTAATAGGATAAGCTAATCTTCTGCGACCCCATTTATTAGTTTCTTTAATCTCACCACCGTGATTTTCTATGTATGCACCAACTTTTGAAACGACTGAGTCGATGTCCTGGTCTTCTAGTGCAGCATTCACTATGAAGGTCGTTTCATATAATCTATGTAAGCTCATTTTAGCTCCAAAACTTAAAATAATGTTTTTACTTTTTTGAAAAAATACAGACTACAAACTTAAACTATTTTCTTTAATATTCAAAATAAATATTTAAGTTATTGAAAATAATAGTATATTTGTTTATAAATTCTATTTAGTTTGTAATCTATTTTGACAAGTAAATGTGAGTTAATGATGAATTTTATATAGTGTTTTAAAATTGCTTTTTCTTAAATTGATTTATTAAATCAAACAAAATTGGAAAATTAATGATTGAAATTTGTGAAGTTAAAGACTTTACGCTTATAAATGAAAGTACTAAAGGCAGTTTGTCTTTCGCACTTGGTGTTTTTTTTAATATTGGAACAAGAGACGAAAACGATTTTCCAAATGGTATTGCTCACTTTTTTGAACATTGCATTTTTAAAGGTAGTAAAAGAAAATCAGCAAAAGAAATAGTAATTGAATTTGAAAGAATTGGTGCATACATTAATGCTTTTACAACCAAAGAGGGAATTTGCTTTTATGTTAGAGCATTAAACTTACATTTTGAAAGATGCTCAGAGCTACTAATGGAATTAGTATTTGAACCTATTTTCCCCGAAAATGAAATTAAAAAAGAAAAGAGCATTATATTAGATGAAATAAGCCTATATGAAGATGATTATGAGGAATTGATTTTTGATTATGCAGATGAAATATTATTTGAAACAAACACCCTATCTAATCCTATTTTAGGCACAAATAAAAGTGTTAAGAAAATAAATAGAGAAACATTATCTAACTTTAGCAATTTTACACTTAATCAAAAAGATATTATTATTTCCTATGTTGGAATTGAGAAATCTGAATATATTGAAAAAATAATAAGCAAGAATTTACCTCAAAAACTTAATTTAATCAATAATAGAAATAATGAATATAAGTTTGCAAGTAAAAATAAAACTTATAAAGAAGATAGTCATCAGTCTCATTTGCTCTTATGCAGAACAATACCAAAACCAAATTTTCAAGAAAGAATTAGACTTACATTAATTAATTCGCTTTTGGGTGAAGGAATGAGTTCTATACTATACCAAACTTTGAGAGAAAAAAATGGGATTGCTTATAGTGTTTATTCTACTCAAAATTTTTATTCAGATGTGGCTGGTTTTTATATATATGTTGGTACTGATTTGAAAAAAATTGAAAAAAGTCAAAATTTAATTAACAAATCTTTTAATGAATTATCTTTAGGCAAACTAAGTGACTTAGAATTTGAAATTGCAAAAGAGCAATTGAAAACAAATTTAATTTTAGAAGCAGAAAGCCTTACTTTCAGAATGCAGTTCAATGCAAAATTTAATAATGATAGTGATTATAAAAAAACAATTAAAGATGTAATAGATGAAATTGACAAATCACAAATCTCTCAAATTAAAGAAATTAATAGTAAAATATTTGAGATTAATAAATGGTCTGTATTGAAAATTGAACAAAAAGATAAATAGTTGAAAATAATGTTTTCTAAATATGAAATTAAATGTTAAATTTGCGATATAAAAATAAAAAAGCCGACAATTGCAATAATTTATCGGCTAATTTATTAAATTTTGATTAAAGGCTAAATTATTCTGGGATTTTTTGGTCTTTAAGTGAGAACTTAAGTTTTTCTTCGTATATTTCTTTCATAGCGATGAAAGTTGGTTTGGGAAGTCTATCAAATTCTTTGCTTATAGATAATTGGTCAAGATTAATAGTTTCGCTATCGTCACCAGAAGGCATTACATCAGCCATACGGATATTAAGTTCTTGTTTGATATAATCATTAATTTGACGTGATCTAAAGCCCATTGCAACTATAGATTGATAAATAGAGCCCTTAGCACTCTCTTTCATTCTAACTTTTATTGGATTTACTATGTACTTTTCCATTAATTCCTTTTGAAATTTGTTACAATTATGCAGTAACAAAATTAAATATATTTCTCAATATAAACAAATCATTTTTATTTTTAACAAAATTAAGTTAAATTAAAAAATTGATTAGACAAATTTTAGTATTATGTTAAAATTATATTATTCTATAAAAGAAGTAAGTGAACTTGTTGATGAAGAACAACATATCTTACGATATTGGGAAAAGGAATTTTCTCAATTAAAACCTAAGAAAAATAGAGGCGGGAATAGAACTTACTCTCTTAAAGATATTGATATGCTTAAGTATATCAAAAAACTAATGAGAGATGATAAGCTATCTTTGAAAGGTGCAAAAGATATATTGACTAAATCAAATGTCAATTTAAATGAATTTGATACCAACATTGCAAAAGAAATTCTCTATGAAAATGAGCTTTATAATGATAAGCAAAGTTTGAATGTAATTGAAAATATTATCGAAAGTAATTCAAATTCAAGTATTGAAATTAAAAAAGCTGAATTAAGAGCAATATATAATTTGCTTAAAGATACATTAGAGTTGATAAAAAATTAAATCTTATGATTTAAAATTGCTAAATTCTAATTATATTGAATAATTATATTGTAAAAATTTAAAATATTTATAAAAACGTTAAAAAAAGGTTAATAAGAATGAATAACAAGCTCAAAATAGCACTATTTGCATTTTTATTATACACTTGTAGCAATGTATTAAATGCTGCTCCACAGTTGAAATATGAAATGAAAACTGTTGGAAAGCATGATGATGA
>JAYTXK010000441.1:0-2258 GCA_043743005.1 Ignavibacteriota bacterium | reverse complement strand
TGGATAAAGTAAAAACAAAAATATAATTAATCTATTCAACATTGATTTTCCTGTATATTGCGTTTTATTTTTATTTAGATTATTTTATCTGACGAATTTTCAAGAACTTGATTTTAAATGAATATAATAAAAAAAAGACTGCTCTAATGAGACAGTCCTTTGTTCTTTCAAATTAATATATTTGGAGATATATTAAAATTTTATTATACCAATTAAATTGAAACCTTGAGTGCGAGCAATATTATTAACTGTACTTTGGTTGAATTGTGAATATTCATACCCACCTAAGAAAGTAAGATTTGCCCCAGAAATACTTAAAGGAGAATCAAATGCTAAGCCTACCATTTCTCTACTTATAGAGCCATTGCTATATCCAAATTGTCCTTGAACAATTGGAGTAAATCCAGCAAATTCCATATCTTTAAATTCTAACCTAAGCTGACCGGCTAAGTAAAATATAGATTTCAATTCTGAAGGTATGTTCACACCATTTTCAGGATTGTAAGCAATCATAAATTCACTTTTACCAAGTTTGATACCTGGTACTATATCAATATTAGAACCTAAAAAATTAACCATACTAAGTGGAGCAAGATTATAACCAATACTCATATTATTTGTATTAATAAAATTGCCATTATTCATTAAAGATAATTCCATTGCTCCAGTCTTTTTATCATTTTTAGGGTTTGGGTTAATTGATATAAGTGATAAAGTACCAATTTCATCAGAGTTTCTGATATTTATTTTATTATTAATATCATTATATTTAGCAGGTGAAAATGCAATTAAATTTAGCCTTTTATTTTCAATAGGTAATAGCATCATTTCTTCATGATTAGATGAAATTAATGCAACATCTGAGCTATTTAATATATTAGTATTATCACTATCTAAAGAAGGAACGTCACTTAAATTATTATTATTATTATTCGTATTATTAACTACATTGTTAGACTTTCTTCCAATATGTTTTTTATTTTCAATGTTATTAATGCTAAAATTATTACCTGTATTATTAGAAACATTATTTAGACTAGAATTTGAGCTTAAATTTGAATTAATATTTGAACTACTATTACTAATTTCACTTGAACTTGCAATAGGAACTTGTAATTTAGCAATTTGATTACTATTTACACTCAATTTACTATCTTTAGTTTCATAAACTCCAACTACAATTAAAGCTGTAACTAATGAAGCAACTAAAGCAGTTGAAATTGGAATCCAAGTTTTTGCAAAAAAACCAGCACCAATTCCAGCACCTGCACCAATAGAAGTAGCCACTACTTCAGTAGCAATTTTACTAAATCCTAAAGCTACAAAAATAACTTCTTTTGATTCTTCTTTTGGAGTAAACGCTTCATAATCTTTTGAAATTGTTTCTCTAATTTTAAGCATATCATTTAGCTCAGTCTGCATTGTAGGGTTTTGAGCCAAATCCGAAAATAGCTTGTCATCCATTTCTGGATTGAGTTCCCCATCAAACATTTGATGAAGTAATTCGGATGAGTTTTCAGTATAATTTTCCATAAATCTACTATATTATATTATTTTATTTTCTATTTAGTATTTTGTAATTCTTTCAAATAAGGAGCCAGCACAATTCTAACTTTTTGTCTTGCTCTATAAATTCTTACTTTAATATTATCAACAGTATCATCTACTGTTTCAGCAATTTCAGCATAAGACAAGCCATTATATTCTCTTAATATAAAAATTTCACGATGATCCTCTGGCAAAATATCTAATGCCATTTTGACTAAAGCCAAAAGTTCATTATGTTCCATAGTTGCTTCGTGAGATTCTTGAATATTAGACATATAATCTTCATAAGTAACTAAATTCTGTTCACTTTTTTTTGAGGTAATACATAGATTTCTACATATTCTCAAAAGGTAAGCAGGAAGATTAGTCATCTGTCTATCCAAACTCTTACTTTGAAAGAACCTAATGAAAGTTTCTTGAAAAACATCTTGAGCTTCTTCTCTATTGCCAAGAAATCTCAAACAATATGCGTGTATTCTTGGCGAATGACGAGAATAAATCTCTTCAAAAGCCAATTGAGCTTCTTTTCCACTTTCACACATCAATTCGAAAAGCTCTAAATCGCTATATTTTTCAACTTTACCATTCATTCTATATACAATGATTGTTTTTTGGGAAAAATGTTACATAAAAAAAGTAAATTATTTTTCTAATTCTAAAAATAATTCAATTGGAGAGTTTATTGCATTGCTATAAATTTTGAATTTTAT
>JAYTXK010000440.1:0-2881 GCA_043743005.1 Ignavibacteriota bacterium | reverse complement strand
GTTAGAGGTTCGACTCCTCTAGGGTGTACTATGTATTGTAGTTAAGTTTATTTAATCTGCATATAAAAACCGTTCCATTTGCCACTCAAACACTTTTGTAAAGCCTCAATAAATTATTCCAAGTAATAAATTAATAACAAAATCAATCTGATAAAAATTATTTACAATAATGATTGAAGTCATTAGTTATTATAATATGATTTGTTAAATTGTGAAAGACATAATTTAAATTGTGTCTAAAGTTATTAATAATAATATAGTTGAGGTAAATGATGAAAACAAACGTAACTTTCCGCCACTTTCAGGGACAAAATCCTGATTTACATTCGTTAGCTTTAGAATCTACTAATAAGTTCAAAAAGTTTAATGATGATATAATAACTGCAAATGTAGAATTTATTAATGAAGCAGACAAAACTGTTCAATTCACTGTTCATGTTAATGGTAGCACCTTAGTTTCATCAGAATCAAGTACTGAATTTAAAAAAAGTATTGCACTTGCCGAAGATAAAATGATTGGTCAAATTAAGAAATTAAAAACAAAAATTGCTGATAGACATTAAAATTAGATTTTAATTAAATGTTTTTTTTTATATTGCCACATCTTAATGATGTGGTTTTTATTTTTATACGAAATTAAAGCAGAATTATGAGTAAATATGATAATTTGAATGTAATTGTGAAAGACAAAATCCCTGTTTCTCATTTACTAATGGCTCCAATTGGAGCTCAATCTTTGAATGGTGATGCAGGGTTAAATAATTACATAACAGAGAAAAATCTTCATAGACCCCAACTGGCTCTTGCTGGTTATGTTGGACTTTTTACTTTTCATAGAGTTCAGATATTTGGCAATACTGAGGTAAACTATCTAAAAAGTCTTACTCAAAAAGAAAAAATTAATTCTATTAAAAGAATTACATCTTTTCCTATACCTTGTATTATATTAACTAATAATAATATACTTGATGATGAATTGCTAACAATACTTGCCAATGCTGAAATTGCTGTGATTAGTACCAAATTGGAAACAACAAAAGCATTCACTTTGCTTTCTGAATTTTTAGATGACCAATTCTCACTTCAAGCTACAGTTCATGGATCATTTGTTGATGTTTATGGTGTTGGAATATTATTTACAGGACGTAGTGGTATTGGGAAAAGTGAAGTAGCTCTCGACCTAATAGAGCGTGGTCATAGGCTTGTAGCCGATGATATAATAATGATTACTAAAACAAGAGAATCTATAATAATGGGTACTGGCACAAGTTTAGTTCAGCATTTTATGGAAATTAGAGGATTGGGGTTAATTGATATTAGGCAAATGTTTGGTGTGCGGTCTATTAGATTTCAAAAAAGATTAGAAATAATTGTGGAATTGGAAGATTGGAGCGACAAAGAAGAATATACTAGAACAGGGCTTGACGAAACTCCTACTGCAATTATGGGAGTGGATATTACAACTATTAAATTACCAATTTTCCCGGGTAAAAATATAACTGTAATTGCAGAAGTAATCGCATTAAATTATTTGCTTAAAACCTATGGTTATAATGCTTCTGACGTATTTGCAAATAAATTAAGAGAAACAATTGAAAGCAAATCAAAAAATTCAGGAACTATACAAGAAAATAGAATTATAACATATTTTCAAGGCGATAGGGAATAGAGATATTTATTAAATAGACTAAACATTTAAATTATAATAACATTTACAATTTATCCCGTCACTCCGAGGGGTCAATTGACCCCAAGCGAGGAGCATAAGTGTTTGGTATTAATTTCTCCCTCCCCGATTTTAACTTGTTAAAATTTTTCGGAAAATTGCGAAAGCAATTTGAGATGTTTTATTGCCGAGGTGGGGTTCTTAATTGGTATTTTGCATTAAATATCCCCCTACCTCACTACCATCACAGAAATATTATTAGTTTTATTTCCATGTTTAAGCTGTATCATATATACTCCACTTGTGGCTTTGGAGCAGTCCCAAGTAAGGTAGCCAGAATAAAAATTTAACTTGTTTATCTTAATATTATTTTTGTCATCAATCTTATTTCCAAATACATCAAATACATTTATTTCAGAAGCATCAATATCAAAACTCATATCCCAATATATCAAACTCTTCACTTCATTAATAGCTGGTATTGGGAATGGTGGATAAGAATAAAAATAATTTTGGTCTTCGGTTTGCACTACTGAAGTATTTTCAAAAAAAGATGAAAATTTAAAAACTCCTCCGTATGTTCTTTTTTTATAATCGTCATTATTATTAACACCAAATATGTATTTATTGCTTTTTAATATACCCCAAAATGAATAGTTAGGAAATTTTACTTTTTCCCAATTTGTACTTCCTTCAAGAAAGTTTTTATTAATTAATAACCCATTCGCAATTCCTTGGTAAAAAATATTATCTACTTGAAATAAAGTTCCATCAACAAGATAGTATATTGTATCAGTACTAATGAATGATTGTTTGTTTGTTTTAGTATTCAAGTTATAAATAAACATAGTATCAATTAAAGTAGTTTTTGTGATAGTTATTTTACCTGAATTAATATCATAGGAAACCCCACCAGAAGTTGAATCAGTCATATATGAAAGATATTTATCATTATTATTTTGAATTAATTGTATTTTATGTATATGTATATTATCCAAAAGTTCTAAGCCTCTAAATAATATTCTAAAAGTGTCAATTGATTCATCAAATTCACATAAGCTCACACCGTTATAATCTTTTACTAATACATAAGGATTTTGATTTTCATCATAAATCATTTTTAGGATTTTCTTTTGATATATTCTCTTGTACTCAACAAATTTCAAATTTTTATCAAATTTTGAAAATCTTATATAATTAGGGTTGGTTTTGCTT
>JAYTXK010000439.1:0-2411 GCA_043743005.1 Ignavibacteriota bacterium | reverse complement strand
TTAACTGAAGAAACTACAGAAACATTAATAAAATTGTAGTGTTAAATCTAACTATTTTAATCTTACAATATCACAAAAGGTAATACGTTTCATAATTTGTAAAACAAAAAGGAGCAAATATGGAACAAGCTATTGTATCAACTAAATATCAAATCGTGATACCTTTAAATATTCGTAAAGAAATGGATATCAAGCCCGGTCAGAAAATATTCTTTGTTAAAAGTAATGAAGGAATTCAAATTATTCCTCAGATACCTCTAAACGAACTTTTCGGAAAGCTTAAAGGAATAAATACAGAAATGGATAGAGATGAGGATAGATTATGATTGTAATTGATTCTTCATTTTGGTTAGAGTTATTTGAAGGAAGTGAATATGGTAAGATAATAAATGAAAATCAAGACTTTATAAATGCAAACTTTTTAGTGCCAAGCATTACAGTTATTGAAGTATATAAGAAATTATTAATTGAAAGAGATTCTAGTATAGCACTTATATTTGCTACTCAAATGAAAAATGGAAAAGTAATTGATTTGGACTTTGAATTATCTTTATTTGCCGCACAAAATGGGAAAAAATACAATCTACCTTTAGCTGATTCAATAATATATGCTACAACTATAGAACATAATGCAACATTGTACACCTTGGATAAGCATTTCAAAGATTTACCAAATGTTCAATATTATCAAAAATAAACAAATTTATTTTTTTAATGAAACCAAACTATCCAAAACGAATAATATGCCTAACTGAAGAGACTACTGAAACTCTCTATGCTTTAGGTGCCAGTGATTTAATTATTGGTATCACCAAATATACTGTACGTCCGCCAGAAGCAAAAAAAGAGAAACCAATAATCGCAAGATATATAGATGCGAAAATAGATAAAATCATTGATATGAAGCCTGATTTAGTTCTTGCTTGGTCTGATTTGCAAGCAAATATAGCAAGTGAACTAATCAAAAATGGGATTGAGGTTGTTTGCTTCAATCATAGGTCTATTCAAGGTATTTTGGAAATGATTATGAAGTTAGGTGGACTAATCGGAAAAAGTACAGAAGCTGAAACTTATGCAAATACTCTTTTAAACAAAGTAGAATTAGCAAAAATAAGAGGAGCTAAAAGAAAAATCAAACCTAAAGTTTACTTTGAGGAATGGTACGACCCAATCATTACTGGTATTACTTGGGTTAGCGAGATAATCGAAATTTGTGGTGGTATTGATATATTTGAAGAGAACAGACATTTTTATGATGCAAAAAGAAGAATAATTGCTGATAATAATGAGGTAGTTAACCGAAATCCTGATATAATGATTGCATCTTGGTGTGGTATGAAATTTAAGAAACAAAGAGTATTAAAAAGAGAGAATTGGGAAAATATCAATGCTATCAAAAATGATGAAATATATGAAATTGGCTCTGAAATAATATTGCAACCAGGTCCTGCTGCACTTACAGACGGCATTGATAATATTATGAAAATACTTGATGATTGGGAAGTGAAAAATGCTATTTAAAATAATAATTTTATTTCTTATTTCATTTAATATTTCTTTCTCCAAAAATGAAGGAAATGTTTGGTATTTTGGGGCAAATTGTGGCTTAGATTTTAATAATTTAAGTTTGAAAGTATTAAGTAATTCTCAATTAAGTTCAAAAGAAGCCTGTGCTACATATTGCGATGAAAAAGGTGAAATAATATTGTATTCTGATGGAGTAAATATATGGAATAAAAATCATTATAAAATTAATAGTAATAATCTTATGAAAGGAAATCAAAGCTCAACCCAAGGAGTGATAATAGTTCCAACTCATAGTATTAACAATCAAAAACAAATATTTTATATATATACAGCAATTAATCTAAGCAGACCACAAGGACTTAATAAATATACAATCGAATATAATATTATAAACCCAGATAGTTCCAAAGTATTAAAAGAAGAACATATTGCTGATAATATTTCTGAGAAATTAACTGCTATTCCTTATATTAATTCTGAAGGAATTTCAGATTACCTTATAGCTTTTCAATCCAATTCTACAAATAATTACAAAATTGCTTTCTATTATAATAATTCTATTAAATACATAAATAATACTGGCAGTAATCTATATTCAAATATTCCAAACAACACTATTGGCTACATTAGATTTTCACAAGATTATAAAAAACTTGCTTGTGTTATACCTTTAGATTCTGTAATTGAATTATACGATTTTGATATTAATAATTTTATACTTTCTAATAGAATAGATATTTCAACAGGAGAGAATAAATATTGTTATGGATTAGAATTTTATGGTTCAGATTATTTAATATATACGGTTAATTCTCCCAATTCTGCAATAAATATTATTGATTTAAAAGATAATTTTAAAATTGAAGAATTAAGTAAAAGAAAAA
>JAYTXK010000438.1:0-2622 GCA_043743005.1 Ignavibacteriota bacterium | reverse complement strand
TTGAAAAATTCAAAAATAGCAGTGAGAGATACTGGAAGATTTTTAATGAAAAAAGATCCTATGTCAGCACTTTGGAAATCTGTAATTCCAGGATGGGGGCAGTTTTATAATGAACAATATTGGAAAGCTCCAATTTTTCTAGGTTCCGCAGCGACTTTAGCTGGTTTTATTGTTTTTAATAATAACAGTTATATCCAATATAAAAATGAAACAATTGATTTATTAGATCCATCAAATAAATCTGAGAGAATTATTTCTAAAAATACAAAAGGAGACTTTTTTAAATTAGAAAATTATGCTCCTGATTCGTATAAACTGCAATTAGCAAAAGTTAGAAAAGAATTTTATAGAGACCAAAGAGATATGATGTCATTTTATTTAATTGCTGTATATATTTTATCAGCAGTAGATGCATATACTGGTGCACATTTATATGATTTTAATGTAGAAGACAATATTGCAATAGGAATGAAGCCAAACTCTTATGGTGGTGCAAACTTAACTTTTGCTTATAAATTCCGATAAAATTAGAATATTTTGTCAAATTGAAAAATAAATCAAAATAAATAGTTAGAATTGACGTTTTAAGAAAATTGAAAAAACAATACCTCAGAGAATAAATGAGAATAACCAAACAATATACTAATAGAGAGAGCCAGTCTTTAGATAAATATTTACAAGAAATTGGTAGAGTAGAGCTTCTAAATGCTGATAATGAAATTGAACTTGCAAAAGCCATAAAAAGAGGTGGATTTGAAAGTGTGAGAGCATTGGAAAGATTAGTAAAAGCTAATTTAAGATTTGTTGTATCTGTTGCAAAACAGTACCAAAATCAAGGATTATCACTTGGTGATTTAATTAATGAAGGGAATTTGGGGCTTATAAAAGCTGCAAAAAGATTTGATGAAACTCGTGGATTTAAATTTATTTCTTATGCTGTTTGGTGGATTAGACAATCTATTCTTCAAGCATTAGCTGAACAATCAAGAATTGTTAGATTGCCATTAAATAGAGTAGGAGCATTAAATAAAATTGGGAAAAAATTCTCAGAACTTGAACAGGAGTTTGAGCGTGAACCTACTGCAGCCGAGCTTGCTGATCAATTAGGAATGAGTGTTTCTGAAATTTCTGAAACGATTAAAATTTCTGGTCGTCACTTATCAGTTGATGCACCATTTGTGCAAGGTGAAGACAATAGACTTCTTGATGTGCTTCCAAATGAAATGCAGCCACCACCAGATTCTGAACTAATCAGAGAATCATTAAGGTTAGAAGTCCAACAAGTATTAACTACATTATCATTGCGTGAATCTGAAGTAATTAAATTATATTTTGGATTGGATAGCACTTGCTTAACTCTTGAAGAAATTGGAGAAAAATTCAATTTGACAAGAGAAAGAGTAAGGCAAATTAAAGAAAAAGCAATTAGAAGATTGAGACACGCTTCTCGTTCCAAAGCCCTAAGAGCCTTTTTAGGATAAAGCTAAGCCTTTATTGTATAAATATTTTAGAGTTTATCATTTATGATTTTCATTAACTTAACTGTCTAATGCTGAGAACTTCATGTATCTCGTACTTCAAAATGATAAACTCTTTTTTTAAATATAGAGATTAAAAAAAATGCCTATCAATGAAATTCCTGTTTTTAATAAGACAAATAGAAATAACCCTATGATGCTTTCTACTGCTGGTAAAAGACCTGAGTGGTTAAAAGTGAGAGCTCCAGGTGGAGAAACATATTCTAAATTAAAAACAATGATGAGATCTAAGTCTCTTCATACTGTATGTGAAGAAGCTCATTGCCCAAATATGGGTGAATGTTGGGGTGCTGGTACAGCAACTTTTATGATTCTTGGTGATACTTGCACAAGATCATGTTCTTTTTGTGCTATCAAAACTGGTCGTCCAAATGCAATAAATCCAAATGAACCTATGGATGTTGCAAAATCTGTATTGGAAATGGGATTAAAACATGCAGTAATAACTTCTGTTAATAGAGATGAGCTTAAAGATCAAGGTTCGGTTATTTGGGCTGAAACTATATTAGCAGTTAAAAAATTAAGTCCATCAACTACGATTGAAGTATTAATACCTGATTTTAAGGGTGATAGAGATTGCTTGCAAAGAGTAATTGATGCAAAGCCTAATGTAATAAGCCACAATATGGAAACAGTTCCTAGACTATATAAAAGAGTAAGACCACAAGCAAGATACCAACGTTCACTTGATGTATTAGATTATATATGTAATCAAGGGATTAGATCTAAAACTGGAATTATGGTTGGAATTGGTGAAACTGATGACGAAGTTTATAGCTTGATGCAAGACTTGGTTGATATAAACTTAAAAGTATTTACTATTGGACAATATTTACAACCTACAATTAACCATTCAGCAGTTGATAGGTTTGTTCACCCTGATGTATTTGCAGAATATAAAAGAATAGGTGAGGAAATGGGAATTGAGCATGTAGAAAGTGGTCCATTAGTTCGTTCTTCATATCATGCTGAAAGACACGTTTAAGCCATAGACTAAAATATTCAAAATTACTAATATTTAATCATATCCATGCCTTAGCTCAAAAAAGCCCTTTCAAATTTCTAAGAAAAGGCTTATTTTTTC
>JAYTXK010000437.1:0-3356 GCA_043743005.1 Ignavibacteriota bacterium | reverse complement strand
CCAATAAATTCCATGCCCACTAAAGTTATTTCATTTATCCACCCATAAAAAACGACCATCTATAAAACAGCCGGTTATTTGATAGAAATGAAATACAATGTACATAATTGCTATAGAAAATGGGAAGAACATAATAGTTATTTTCTTCTTCTCCAAGAATTTCCAATTACTGGAATAATATTGAACATTTCATAAATTCTATCTATTATTCTTTCATCGAACCTATTATTAAGCTCAACTTCATCTAGATTTGTAATTGCATGAGTGTATAATTTACTATTAGGGTTTATAAAATCATTATATCTTTTGTTGAGAAGCAAAGAAATAGGGTCTTCAATATTACCAAAGTTATTTTGTTTACCACTATCATTCCCAAGTTCATCTATTAACAAATCATGAATTGTATTATATTTTAAAATTCCAACTCTACCTTCTTTACAATAAGAATCTATAATTTCATCTGATTCAAAATATTCAAAAGATCTATTTGCTTTTACGAATTTAAATATATGCATAATTTTCATTGCAAGAGATTTACCTGTGCCTATATTACCCATTAAAAGTAAACCTTTATTTAAATCCTTTTTAAATAAACTATCTCTAGTTGAATATAATATTAATTGATTGTAGAATTCAAAGTTGCTTTCATTTAAAACAAAATTTGATTCAAACAATTTTCCAATTAAAATTACAGTTTCAATATTAGTTATATCTTTCAAATTTTCAGTTCTAACTTTCTTTAAAATATTATTATAGATCATTTTTTAATCCTTATTTAAGTGAAATATTATAGTTACGAGTAGTATTAGTTTTTTTAATCCTAGAATTAGAATTAGATAATAGTAAATTTATTTTATTTATATTAATGTAATAAAGCATTGGAGAACAATTGCTTCTAAGAAATGTATCATGCAAAGCAAATACTTTCTTTAACCACTGCTTAAAGAACTCAAGTAATTTAAGTTCGTCCAAGTCAAAATGTTCTTTTTTAAACATAGCAATTAATGAAGCTAAACCTTTATGGTCTTTACCTGAATGAATAACATAACTGATGCCTTTAGAAATAAAGTATTCTTGACACCAAATCTGAAGTAATTTATCAATTAAGGTAACTTTAGAACCAACTTTAAGAACACTTTCTTTTTCTAAAACACTTTCTTTCAATTCAGTTTCTTTTTGATTATAACCTTGATTTGTTTCAACGAAATTTATTTCGTTAATATTAATATTATTATCTATTTTATCTATCTTATCTATAGTCTCTATAACCTCTTTTAATTTCAACAAGTTAGTGTTTTTGGTTATTTGTTGGTAATTCATTGGTGATTCACTTGAAATAACATTTACTAAGTAAGTAATTGAAAATATAAATAATGTTGCAATATGTGGTTTTACAAATAGCGATATTAATTTTCCTATTACTGGAAGTTCTGCAATATCCTATGATGGATTTAATTACCCTAGTACAGATGGATTTTTAGCAATTTTAGATTATAAAGGTGTTATCAACTACTGCACAAATTTTGGTGGAGAGAATATTGATACTTGTTCAGCTTTAATTTGGGAAAATAAATCTCCTTATTACAACTTATATATGGTAGGAAATACTAAAAGTAAAAACGATGGTGGTACATTCCCTCTTTCACTTGGTACAACACCTCAACTAAGTGAAAAAGATCATAATACATACTTTGATGGATTTGCTACTGTATTTTCTAAATATACTGGTGATTGGGAGTACGATTGGGTAACTTTTCCTACATTAAGCTCGGAATTTAATGTTTTTAGTCCCGTAGATAGGTTTATAAGAGATGTTGCCTTTATAAATAATGGGTCAAATTCAGAACTTTATTTTTATGGTGATTTCCATTTTGTCCATATAAGTACACCAATGAACTCTGCATATTTGATGTCATTTAATAATTCCAGCTTGAATCACGATTATTTTCATTATTTATACCCAATTAATTCATTCTCAAAAGCTATTACCATTTCAATTGATAGGAATCTAATAATATCAGGGATTACTGACTCTCCAACTTTTACTTCCAATGATGCTGATTTTAATTTCAAAATTAGAACTGGCTTTGCTGAACAATTATTAAATGCTGGAGGTTTTGATTCTTATTTAGCTAAAATAAATCCTGATTTATCCAACTATGCTAAAAGAAATGTCAATATTGAAGAAAACAATAAGAAATCTATTACTAATACTAAATACAATATTTTTCCAATACCAAGTAATGAATTTATAAATATAGAATTAAATATATTAAATAAACAAAATATAAAATATGAAGTATTTGATTTATATGGAAGATTACTAATAAGTAACCAAATTGAATTAATGCCTAAAACTTCTTTGCGTTTAGATGTAAGCAACTTACAAATTGGTTCTTATTATTTAAATATTTATACTGATTCTGATAAACTTTCTAAAGTGTTTATTAAAAATTAGTTTTAACAGATGCAATGTCCTTATTATTAGGACATTGCACTTTTAATTTTATTTCTAATAAAATGTAACAAAAAATCTATTTTTTAGTTTATATAAATATATATAATTACTTTTGTATAATTAACTTTTGAAAATATGAAAAAATTATCTACCTATTTCTTAATATTATTTTTCATCCTGACTTATTCAGCTAAATCTGAAGATACATTACATATTACTTCGCCAATTGGTAATGAAAAGTATTTGCTTGGGAGTAAAATTATTATTTCTTGGACTGGAATTCCAATTCAAGATACAGTAATTATCAAACTTTCTACTGATTTTGGTAAAAATTGGGATGTGGTAACTGATTCAGCTTGGGGTGGTATATTCAAATGGAAAATTACAGATAAAAAGATCATTGGTAAAATATGTAAATTTACAGTACAAAGTAAAAAAGTATTGCCATTTGACCCTTTGAAAATTGAATGTCATACTATTATAAAACCATTTATCAATGATACAAATAACTTATCTAAAAAGACATCCTTAGTTTCTACATTTGATATAAGTTCAAGTGGATAAGAACTTGCAACACAATTTTATGAAACCTCATTTTGGGATGTTTTAACAGGAAAGCTAAAGAATCGAATGTTTTTAGATACGTTTAATTATGAATACACAATGTCAATGAAATTCAAATAATTTGGATTTCAGATTAATTTCAAATTTATTTAATATAAAGGTAATATAAGTGAAAAATTACTCAATCTCAAGAAAATTTATATTAATAACTAAAATGACAACTCTAATGTTCATTTTGTTTATTACAATTACTCAATTTTCTTTCAGTCAATCTGATGAAAAAACCAAGTCTCAAACTGACTTAAAAACTAAAGCTAATAAAATGCTAAACAAG
>JAYTXK010000436.1:0-2210 GCA_043743005.1 Ignavibacteriota bacterium | reverse complement strand
AAAGTCTGAGAATTTCTTTTATGACCATAGAAATTTATTAGATAAATACTATTTTAATAGTCAGTTTTCGAGTGGTGTGGCTAATCCTGAAGATAATGCTTGCTTTGTAATAGACCCAAATGCTTATAACAATCGCACAGAATGGCAATATGCTTATAATGCAAGTATGGCAAGAGAGCAAAAGCGTATGTATTATACTCCCACTGGCTTAACAAGCGACCCTGCAACTAAGGCAGGTGGAGTTTATCCTTGGCAATATTCACTTTTAGACGCAAGTAATAAAGAAACAGTAATTTATCAGGGCTTTATAAATAAAGATGATCAAATTCCTTGTAAAATGCCTGCTCTTGTCAATAATGATACTTGGGAAGAATTATATTGTACTTATTATAACCAAACTGAAATGAGCAAACAGTATGTGCTTTTATATCCAGTAGAGTTTCATTCAAGTCAGTATGCTTCTTGGCGAGTTAATGCTCAAGGAGACTGGGTTAAGAGTTACAAGGTATTTGACCACTTAGGTAGCTTACGAGTAGATGGAGTGGGTTATGGCAATGCAGAGCAAACCTATTATGACTACAAACCTTTTGGAGGCTTAGAAGCCTCAGGAACTAACATTCCTTTTGGAAAAGCAAAAAATAGGCTTGGCTATGTGGATATGCCAAAAGACAAAGAGAGCAACTTAGGCGATCATGGAGTAAGAAAATATGATAGTGAGGTGGGTAGGTTTTTAGCAATAGACCCACTTTGGGAAGATTTTCACGAAATAAATCCATTCCAATACTGTACAAATGATCCAATAAACTCATTTGATGTAAATGGGCTTTTTGAAAATGGAGAAAATAAAAATCATAATGGTGACAATTATACTTTTTCAGAGGAAGAAAAGAAATGGTTTAAAAATCAAGAAGTTTCAACATTAATTGTAACACCAGAGACTCATCAGTCAAAAATTACTGAATCGAAATTGTTTCAATCTGTAAAAAATATTTTTGAACCTGATGCTGTTTCAACTTCAATTAGTGGACAATTTACATTTGGTATGGGAGGTGGCTTTACTTATGGTATGGTTGAATTCTTTAAAGGTCCTTTAAAAGGACAACAATTTGAATTCCAAACTTCAGATTTTTACTTAGGTGCAAATGTAAATCTAGGTTTTAGTAGCCAATATTATAAATTTATTGGTAATATTAATGAACTTAATGAAAAATTTCTAAAAGAATCAAATAGTTACAACTTAGGGGTTGAAAGGGGTGCTGGTGGGGCAATTTCAGTTTCAGAATTAAAAGGAAATTATTTGGTTGGAGCCAATATCCCTTTTACAAGTAAAGGTAAGAACGTTATTCCAAAATTTCTACCAAAAGTTGGTATTGGTGTAAGTGTAGGAAGAAGTATTACAAACTCATTAAAAAGATTAAAATAATATGACTACAAAGCACAAATTAATGTTTTTTTTATTCATATTATTTGCAGTAATATTAGCTATCCTTGATATGGTGCATACACATAATGTACAGGAAGAAAACATGGTTAAAGCAACAATTGATAAATTTAATTATGATACTGTCTATTATTTTCAATATTACAATCATGAATTACAAATAAAATTTACAAATGGTCAAGTATATTATGTAATACCACGTTACGATAAAGACTTAAATCTTTATTTTGATCCTGATGCATATCTTGATAAAAATAAAGTTAATAATGGAGTAAAAATTGGAGATGTATTATATAAAGATTCCAATTCAAATGAAGTATATCTAATCAGAAATAACAGCTCAACAATTAAATATAGGATTTGGGCAGATGATAAAAATCCAAAATGGAGAGCAAAACACCAAAGCAATGAGAATATTTATTAATGTATTTGACCACTTAGGCTCTTTACGAGTAGATGTAGTGGGTTATGGGAACTCAGAGCAAACTTACTTCGACTACAAACCATTTGGTAAAGCTAAAACCAGGCTTGGCTATGTGGAGATGCAAGAAACACCCCATCTTTTTTAGCCTTTAGCTAAGAAATCCACTCCTATATTTAGGCAGAGCCTAAGGAGAGGGGAATTAAATGGGATGTTTTATTTTGTAATTTTTTAAATTTGATTTGTATTTTAATTTTGCAAAAATAGATTTATTTAGTTAAATTTAAATAATTAGAAATTAAAATATGCAAAAAACATAAATATCAGATAAAATTTTCAAAATATACC
>JAYTXK010000435.1:0-2725 GCA_043743005.1 Ignavibacteriota bacterium | reverse complement strand
CAGCAAAAGCTGAAGCCATTTCTGGATTGTTTTGTTCAGATAATAAATTTTTAATAAAATCAACTTTATTAGCTTCTACAGTTCCTTCAAATGGTTTATCAAAATTAGGAAGTAATTTTAACATGTTATTTTTTATAGAAAGCGGATCTTTTCCTAATTTAGCCAGTGTTTGCTCTTCTTCAGTTAAAGGTGGAGGTTCATAAGTATTTTGAGTAGGTTTTCGTGCTTTTAAAGCTTGTTGCTCAGATAATAAATCTTGATATTCAGAATTACTATCTAAAGCTTGTTGAAGTTTAGGAACTTCCGGTTTAAATGTATTAACATCTTGTACTTGTTGCGAAAGTTGTTGGTAAGGCTGTAATTCTTCAACTGGAGCAAGTTGTTTATAGAAATCTTGAAACTGTCTGTTACTTTCTAAAGTATGTGGATCATCTTTACTGGTCATATCTACAATACTATTGATTGTAGATTTAGCTCCATATCTTTCACCAGTTGTAGCATTTGCTTTTAAATTATCAACTCCTTCATAATTCATGAAAGCTTGATATTTTTTATTTGCACCTTTTAATGCATCATAAATATCAGAAAAACCCTGTTCACCCATCTGGTTTTGAGCTTCTAAGCCCAATCTTCCGAATGTGCCTCCAGCAGCAGATCTTAATCCGGGTAGTTGAGATTTACCTGTATATTTATTAATTTGTCTTTTTAATTGTTTTAATTGTTCTAAATCTACATCTCCCATAAATGGTGATAAATCTTTTCTAATTTTTTCAACAATCTTTTCATCAGGAACGGCAGTTCTTAATTCATCTAGAAAATCAGCAATTACAGGAACAGTATCAATTCTTATACCAGAATGCTTGGCTGCATCATAAATTTGATCATACTCGCCACCTTCTCCAGTGAGATTGTGTTTTAAACCGTCCAATCTAGTTTGTAAATGACGAGCACTTTCTGCAGTTTTATTAGCTAATTCTTCTTTTAATTGTTGATTATCTGCAACTTGTTGAGCTTTAGTACCATCAATAACGTTTTGAAAATCTTGTTCAATTTTCTTAATACTTTCATCATTATTGGCTGAAATTTTATGTACATTTGTAGTTTCAGAAGAATTTTGTTGTTCTAAATTATTATTATATTTTTCTTCATCTAATTTACGAATTGTTTTATTAACATCATTTTGTAAAACTACTGGGTCTGTTGCTTCTTGAGCAATTTCATTATCTTTTGCTTTAAAATCTTCAGCAAATTGTTTAGATTTAATATTCACTTTATCTCTACCTAATTGTCTACCTCTTTGAAGGTATTTTAAATAACTCTCAGGAAGTGCTTTTTCAATCGCGGGAATAGCTTTAGCTGCACCAGCTGCAGTTGTTTCAATCGCAGCAGGAATTAATCCACCTAATTCAGCAGAATGCATGATATCATCATTTAACTCGGGTGTACCAAAGTCATGTTCAGATCTGCCCATTCCTTCAGTACCACCAATAGCAACACCTGTAGAAATATTTTTAGCAGCTTTTAGGCTACGAGAGGCGTCTACGCCTTCTTTAATACCATAGAGTTTGTCTGCAACTTTAGATACTTCACCCATTGGTAAAGCAAAGGAACCTAAAACGTCACCAGCCATGTATGTATTGGGATTTTCTTTTTGAATACCGGATTGTCTTTCGCGTTCTCTATCTCTATTTCCAGAGTATAAACGTTTAAACTTCTCATATCCAGTTTCATTAGGAACTTCTCCACCGGTACCTAGGTAAGTATCTTCTGCTGCACCAGCTAGACCCGCTGCTTCATCATTTGACCCAATAGTAAAACCCGTAGTAATACCATTAGCTAATGGATCATTAGTGATATCTTTTTTAGATAGTCCGGGTAGAACATTTCTAATCAAATCTGAACCAATTTCATCTGGACGAATGTTGCCATCTTTTAAGCTATTTTTTATTGATTCCCAAACTTTAGGCGTAATTCCTGTCATGGGGACATTATCTTTTTTAATTGTATTAACACCTTTTGAAGGAGATTTTTGTTTTAAATTAGAAATATAAGTTTTTGGATTAAATGTAGTTTGATTTGAATTATCACCTTCTTCATTATTGTCAGAATTATTACCTTCTTCATTATTGTCAGAATTATCACTAGTATCAATTTCTTCTTCATTAGAATTAGAGATACTCATACGATCATTTAATTTTGCAAGATAATCTTTGGGATTAAAGTTTTCGTCCATTTCTTCAGCCATTTCTATAAGCCATGTGCTTCAAGGATATTACGTGCATCTTCACTATTATTAGGATCACCCATGTTATTTACTGCCCATTCTATAGCTTGAGCATTTTGACCTTTAAAATTATTTAATTGAGGCATGATTAAATCATTAATTTCTTTTTCGGTATAACCTCCGGCTTTCATAAGCTTAGGTCTTTCTCTAATAGCAACTTGTACTCTATTTCGTTGAGCTTGACGTTGCATTAAATTAGTTAATTGCCTTAAATAAGTTTTATTATCTTTAGAAAGAGTTCCAGATACTTTTTCAGTTAAAGCTTGTTGTAAACGATCAAGTATGGCTTGTGAACCACCAAAAGGCTTTTTATCTGCCTCAGATAAGTTACCAACTTCACCTGAAGCTCTTGCCATATAAGTAGGTACAGCATTTGCTGCAATAGGAATATTAGAATCAATTAAAGACATAAGATTATCTGCTGCAGCAATAGATTCATTG
>JAYTXK010000434.1:0-7768 GCA_043743005.1 Ignavibacteriota bacterium | reverse complement strand
ACATGACTGTTAATCATGGGGTCCGGGGTTCAAGTCCCTGCTTCGGAGCAAAAAAAAGCTGATTCAACTAAGTATCAGCTTTTTTTTGTTTATAAAGTTTGAGTTTCAAATAAACTAATTTATTTGTTCTTTTGATAAAATTCTTCCATAAATTCAGAAAGAGCTTTAGCTGATTCATTTGGAAGTGCATTATAAGTAGATGCTCTCACTCCACCAACTGATCTATGACCTTTCAAACCTATCATATTTAGAGCTTTTGCTTCGCTAATAAATTTATTTTCCAATTCTTCACTCGGCAAATTAAAAGTAATATTCATTAATGATCTATCTTCAGTATTTGCAACAGCACCTTTGTAAAAATCATTTCTTGAGTCAATTTTATCATAAATGTAAGCTGCTTTAATGATGTTATTTGATTGAATTGCATCTAAGCCACCTTGTTTCATAATCCATTTGAATGTACGATTTACTACAAATATTGGCAGACAAGGAGGTGTATTAAACATCGACTCTTCATTTGCATGAGTACTATATTTTAACATTGTTGGCAAATTTGTATTTGCAGTATCCATAAATGAATTTTTGATTACAACTAAAGTTACACCAGATGGACCAATATTTTTTTGAGCACCAGCATATATCAAATCACATTTTGAAAAATCGTATCTTTGAGCAAATAAGTCAGATGACATATCAACAATTAATGGTACATTACCAACTTCTGGCAAAGCTCTCCATTCTGTACCATAAATAGTATTGTTTGTAGTGATATGGCAATAATCAGCATCTTTAGAATAATTTATATTTTTGGGAATATAATTAAAGTTTTTATCTTTTGAACTTGCAACTTCATATACTTCAATCCCTTCACTTGCTATAATTTTTGCTTCTTTATATGCTTTTGTAGCCCATACTCCAGTATTTACATAATCAACTTTTTTATGCATAAAATTCATTGCTAGCATTGCAAATTGCAAACTTGCACCACCACCTAAGAATAATACAGTATAATCTTTGTCTGATAGCTCCATTAATTTCAAACAGTCTGCCTGTGCCTCTTTAATTACAGCATCAAATTCCTTTGACCTGTGACTCATTTCCATAATAGACATTCCTAATCCATTATAATCCAAAGCTGCTTTGCTTGTTTGCTCTACTACTTCCAAAGGCAATACACCCGGACCAGCATTAAAATTATGAGCTCTAAACATTATCTATACTCCAATTAATATAAAAGTGTTAAAAATTATTATTCAAAATTAAGTGTTTTTATAATATGTGTAGAGAAGTTTTATATTATTTCTTATTTTATTAATAATTAAATAAACAAACAAATCAATTTAATTATCTAATCCAAATAACCTATAATACTTACTTAGCATTAAAAGTAAATAATTTTAATTAATTTTGTAAGATTTTGAAATAAAGTTTAATAAAATGAAAAAAACAAAAATAGGTAATGTAGATATTGGTAATGGTGTATTTTTGGCACCAATGGAAGATGTTTGTGATGTTCCTTTTCGTATCATTTGCAAGAAGTTAGGAGCAGATATAGTTTATTCTGAGTTCATTGCCTCCGAAGGAATAATTCGTAATGCTAAAAGAGCTCAACAAAAGATGACAATTGCAGATGAAGAAAGACCAACTGCTATTCAGATATTTGGTGGTGATGAAAATGCTATGGTAGAATCTGCAAAAATTGTAGAAGAAGCTGGGGCTAACATTCTTGATATTAATTTTGGTTGTTGGGTAAAAAAAGTAGTTGTTAGAGAGGCTGGTGCAGCTTTTTTGAAGAAACCTAAGGAAATGGCAGAATTAACTCGCAAACTTGTTGATGCAGTTAAAATTCCTGTTACAATAAAAACACGATTGGGTTGGGATCGTAGCTCTATTGTTATTTATGATGTTGTTCAAATGATTGAACAGGCTGGAGCGGCAGCAATTGCTATACATTGCCGCACAAGAGATATGGGAATGACTGGAAAAGCAGACTGGTCTTATATTTCAAAAATAAAAGAACTTGTGGATATACCTGTTATCTTAAATGGTGATGTAATGACTCCAGAAGATGCAAAACGTGCCTTTAATGAGACTAATTGCGATGCAATTATGATTGGAAGAGGATGTATAGGCTATCCATTTATTTTCAAACGTACTCAAGAATATTTGAATACTGGTATTGTACCTGATGAGCCCGGATTAAAAGAAAGAATTGAAGTTTGTATAGAGCATGTTAGAATGGCTGAAAAATACAAAGGAAGCCATGGGGTAGTAGAGTTTAGAAAACATTATTCTGGATATTTAAAAGGCTTTTTTGAAGCTACTAATGTTAGACAAAAACTAATGAAAGCAATTGAATTTACTGAAATAGAAGGATTGCTTTGGGATTATTACAATTATTTAGAATCAATAGATAGATTAGAAACAGTGCATAAAGTAAATGTAGTCCCAGACTTAAACTGCACTGATGACAAATATGTAAAAAAGCAATTAATTGCATAGTTAATTATTAAGTTGAAAAGCTGATTTAAGTAAAACATAAATCAGCTTTAATGTAAGATAACTAAATAATTTTTTGAATTATTTTTCTATTATTGCACCAGTTGCATCGCCATTATCAATTGTGCAGTTTAATTGAGAAACACCCCAATCTTTGGTAACTACAAAAGGTTTGTACTGTCTTTTGCCAGTAGCCATACCAGAGCCAGCTTCTCGTTTACCAGATGCTTGACCAGATGATTGACCAGTTACAAGATCCCTTGGAGCTTTAACTTCAAAAGAAAATTCCATTGGTTTTTTAGTTTTACCATCAGAAGAAATTGTGGTTATAACTGCTTTATATTTACCATCAGGTAAATTAGTAAATTTGAATAAACCAGCAGGGTCAATAGTACCATTAAATGATTTTCCAGATTCATTTGTGCATTTTGCATCAACACATTTGATTGGATCACCTGGTTTGGAAATTGCAAGTCCTATTGAAAAGCAGAATATTGCAATTATCATAAATATTTTTTTCATAAGAATACCTTTATATAATTTAAGAAGATTTCATTTGTTAAATTTAATTAAATTTTTTTAACAATACAAGTTAATTATAATTATATATAAATTATAATCAATTTTTAATTTTATAATGTTAATTACATTTTAAAACAAACTTTTAAAATTGAAACAAAATAACTTATATTTGCGTATAGAAGTTGAAATAAAATAAATATTGAGAAAATATGGAAAATATCTTACAAGTAAAGAATGTAATTAAATCATTTGGGGATTACAAAGCTTCAAACGATATTTCATTTAATGTTGAAAAAGGTAAAATATTTGGATTACTTGGACCAAATGGTGCTGGTAAAACCACTATGATAAGAATGCTTACAAATATTTATGTACCGGATTCAGGTAGCATTACATTATTTGGCAATCCAGTTGGTCATTCTCAGCAAAATAATATTGGATATTTGCCAGAAGAACGAGGATTATATAAAAAAATGAAAGTTCTTGACCAATTAGTTTATTTTGGTCAGCTAAAAGGTATGAGCAAAAAAGCAGCTTTGGATAGTGCAAGGAATTGGTTAGTCAAATTAGATGCAGCAGACTATGCTTTTAAAAAAGTACAAGACTTATCGAAAGGAATGTCACAAAAAGTTCAATTTGTTGCTACACTTCTTCATAATCCAGATTTTTTAATTTTAGATGAACCATTTTCTGGTTTTGATCCAATTAATGCAGATCTTTTTAAAGATATTGTCTTGGAATTAAGGCAGAAAGGAGCTACAATTATACTTTCAACTCATATTATGCACCAAGTAGAGCAACTTTGTGATGATATTTGTTTGATAAATAAAGGTAAACTTTTGATCTCTGGTAACGTTAGAGAAATTAAAAAGAGCTTTGGTAAAAATACTGTAAATATTGAATTTGAGGGAAATAGAGATTTTCTAAATTCAATGAAAAACATAGAAGTAATAAATTCTACCAATTCAAGTGCTGAATTTAAATTATTAGATTCAAGTAAATCACCAAATTCAATATTAAGCGAAATTATGAAAAATGTAGAAGTATATAAATTTGAAATTGATGAACCGAGCTTAAATGAAATTTTTATTGATGTAGTAACTAAAGCGAATGAGGCGTAATATGAATTCAAATTCTAAAATATGGACAATAATATCACATGAATATTTCAAAAGAATAAAATCTAAAGGATTTATTATTGGAACTTTATTAGGTCCTTTATCATTAGTTCTATTCTTTGGAATAATAGTATTAGTTTCAATGAGTTTTGATGATTCATCAAGGAAATTAGCAATTATTGACAAAACAAATAATATTGGTAAAGAATTAGTTAAAAAAGAAAATGGTAAATATTATTTGAGTGATAAAGATGAACAATCACTTAAAAAAGAAATATTAGATGATAAAATTGATGGTTATGTTTTAATTCCAGAAGATGTTTTAGAAAAAAGTAATGTTAATGTATTTACAAAAGGTGGAGGTGGAATTGGGTATGTTGCTGAACTAAAAAACAACTTGGAAGACATAGTAAGATATAAGCGATTAAACAAATTTGGTGCTGATGAAAAAATAATAAAGTTAGTTGAAGAAGGAGTCAAAATAAAAACCCAAAAAGTAAATGAAAGTGGTAAAATTGAAAAAGATAATACTGCTGTTTTATCTTTTGTTGGATATATTATGGGTTTTGCTATATATATTTTAACTTTAATTTATGGTTCATTTGTATCAAGGGGAGTAATAGAAGAAAAGGTAAATAGAATATCTGAAATAATAGCATCATCAGTAAAACCATTTGAGATGATGTTTGGAAAAGTAGTTGGTATTGGCTTTGTAGGACTAACTCAAGTTGTATTTTGGGTCCTCATTGTATCTGTACTTTTATTTTTTAGCGTCCCTATTATTAAATTGGTTGATGGAAATATTAATGCAGCACAGATTGCTAAAATGAATACTATGATGCAAAGTTCACCCAGTGCTAATATTATGCAAAATCAAATGTCAAGTCCACAAGCTATAGAATTAATGAATAATATTCCTTCAATTTCAATTTGGACTGGAATCGGATTTATCTTTTACTTTTTGGCTGGGTATTTTATGTTTGCTACTTTATTTGCAGCAGTTGGCTCTGCAGTAGATACTGAGCAAGATGCAGCACAATTGCAACTTCCAATCACAATGCCAATAATCTTGACAATTATGTTAATTCCACATATTATGTCTAATCCAGATTCGAGTTTGTCAATATTTTTATCTTTATTTCCATTTTCATCTCCAATTTCAATGGTAGCAAGAATTGCTTCTACATCTGTTCCATTTTATCAAGTTGCATTATCAATATTATTTATTATTTTAGGGTTTCTAGGAGCATTATGGTTTGCTTCGAAAGTTTATAGAATTGGGATATTAATGACTGGGAAAAAACCTACATTTAAAGATTTAGTGAAATGGGCAAGGATGTAAATATTAAATGATTCCTAAAATTGATTTAAATAAGTTTGATTATAATTTGCCAGATGAATTAATTGCACTCTACCCTACTACTAATAGAGGTGAATCAAGATTATTAAGAGTAGATGCTAAAGATAATACTATTAATAATTTTAATTTTAGTGATATTTCAAACTTATTACCAAAAGATTCTTTACTTTTTATAAATGATACAAAAGTAATTTCAGCACGCATATTTATGCAAAAAATTACAGGTTCCAAAATAGAATTACTTCTTTTTGAACCAGCTAATAAACAAAAAGATTTTCAAATTGGATTGTCAGAATTTGGAGTCTCAAAATGGAAATGCATTGTTGGTGGCAAAGTAAAAGTAGGAGCATTATTAAATACACAAGTCAAGGGGAGATTAAATCTAAGTGCTGAGATAATTTCAAAAGATGGAAATGAAGTATTAGTTTGTTTTAATTGGGATAATATCAAAATATCATTTGCAGAAATTTTAATTGAATATGGTAATATTCCATTGCCACCTTATATTAAAAGAGTTGCTAAAGAAAGTGATTTAGATAGATACCAAACAGTTTTTGCAAATATTTTAGGTTCTGTAGCTGCACCAACAGCTGGCTTACATTTTAATGATAAAATATTAAATGAAATTGATTGTAAAAATATTAAAGTTAATAAATTAACTTTGCATATAAGTTTAGGTACTTTCAAACCTATAAATTCTGATAGCATAGAAAATCATAAAATGCACAATGAGCAATTTTGTATTTCCAAAAGTGTTTTAATTAATTTAGCCTCTGAATTAAAAAAAGAAAATCCAAAAGTTACAGCAACTGGTACTACTTCAACTCGAACTTTAGAATCTTTATATTGGATAGGTATTAAGATAATTTTAAACCATAATTTAGATATAAATTTTGTAGAAATTAGTCAATGGGACTCATATAATCTAAATCAACAAAATTTACCAAGTGCATTTGAATCAATTAGTATCATAATTAGTGAACTAGATAAAAACAACTTAGATTTATTATCAGGTCAAACAGAAATGATAATATTGCCAGGATATAAATTTAGAATAATAAATGGTCTAATTACAAACTTTCATGCTCCTCATAGCACTTTAATTCTTTTAGTTGCTGGGTTTTTAGGATTTGAATTATGGAAAAAATCATATCAATTTGCAGTTGATAATAGTTATAGATTTTTAAGTTATGGTGATAGTAGCTACTTAAGTTTATAAATTTTTTAATCAGCTAAATGTAAAAAAGGCAAACTCAATACAATAGCACAACCATTTCCTTCACTACTTATAATATTAAACTGACCATCGTGTAATTCAACAAATCTTTTAGCTATAACTAATCCCAAGCCTACACCTTGTTGCTCGTAAATTGTACGTTCAAATTGTACATAAGCACCAACATTATTTATTTGTTCTTTAGTCATACCACGCCCTTTGTCAGTTATTTCCATAAACATAAAATTACCTTCAAGCCAAGTTTTAACAGTTATTTTAGTTCCAACTTGTGAGAATTTGAAAGCATTGTCGAGTAACTCATCAATTATTTTATGGAAACTTTCAGAAGATAATTCAATAGTAATCTGATCTACTATATCAATAATTTCTAAATCATCAGTTCTGCCAAAGGAGTCAGCAAGCATAGTAACAACATCATAAATCATAGCTCCCGGTTCATCGGTTCTTAATTGTCTAAGTTGTTTACGTTTTTCATTACTTGAAGCATAAGATTCAATTCTAACATATATTAAGAAATTTTCAGTAATTCTAAGCAGTCTTCGAGCTGAACTAATAATATCATCTGCAAGTTCTTTTATTTCTTCAGGCTGTATTGATTCAGGATTGGAAGTTAAAAACCTTGCCGACCCCATTACTTGATTAATTACTGTTCTAAATTCGTGAGGCAAAGCATAAGTTACGTTTTTACCTACAACATCAACTTTTTCTTGAACTTGTTTTTCAATTATAGAGTGTTTTTTCCATTGAGCATCAATCGCAGAAAGTAATTCCTCTCTCGTATAAGGCTTAACTAAAAAATCATCAGCTCCTTTTTCCATTCCCATACGCATATTAGACTTTTCAGTAAATGCTGTTAGGAATATAAATGGAGTAGTCATAGTTTTTTCTATTTTACGCAATGCATCAATTACGCCATATCCATCAAGATTTGGCATTGATATATCACATAAAATCAAGTCAGGCTCGTGTTCAAGTGCAGCTGCAACACCTTCTACTCCGTCATTTGCTGTTACTACATCGTAACCTTCAAAC
>JAYTXK010000433.1:0-4330 GCA_043743005.1 Ignavibacteriota bacterium | reverse complement strand
AGCAATTTTACTTTTAATTCCAAAGTTGAAACTTTGTATTGAAGATCATTGATAACTTTATTTTGACTTTTTAATTCAAAATTAGTTATGAAAATTAATGTGAAAACAAGTAAAATTTTCATTTTAGTTCCTATTGTTTAGTTATCTAAAGATTGCTTTAAAATATAAATTAAATTAATCATTTTCTAAATCATTACAAATATAAATACATTAGCGACAAAATATTCATTTCATTTAAAAACTTAAGAACATATTAAATTTTAAATTTGATTTAACATACATTTCCCTTTTCTTTGCTTATATTTTGTTTTTATAAAAATGTGTTTTTCTTGAATTACAATTTAACAAATTAATATGTAATATTGATTAATTACAAATATAAAAGTTTTGGCGACAAATACCAAACACTTGATTTCTCTATAAGGGTCGAAATGACAAAACCAAACATATTAATGCTCAAATTGGTTTAGAAACTATTTGGAGTGATATTTAGAAAATAAATCTTAAATATTTTTTAATTATTTAATTTTTGACCTAAAAAGTTGGCATACATTAACAACTTTTCATCGTCTAAATGTTTGGTTTGAATTTGCATACCAATAGGTAAACCTTCTGAATTATTGCCAATTGGAATATTAATACCAGGTATGCCAGCTAAATTAGCAGATGCAGTGAAGAAATCAGAAAGGTACATAATAACTGGGTCGCCGTTTTTTTCATTAAATCCAAATGCAGGACTTGGAGTAGTTGGCATAAACATAATATCAACTTTTGAAAAGGCTATATTATAATCATCACAAATTACTCTTCTAACCTGTTGAGCTTTTTTGTAATAAGCATCGTAAAAACCAGAAGATAAGACATAAGTGCCAGTCATAATTCTTCGTTTTACTTCTGCACCAAAGCCTTGAGAACGAGTAGATTTATATAAGTTTTGATTTTCAGATAAGTCAGCTCTAAAGCCAAACCTTACTCCGTCAAATCTTGAAAGGTTTGATGAAGCTTCTGCAGTAGCTAATACATAATAAGTTGGGATCCAAGCTTCTGTGTATCTGAAATCAACTTCAATTACTTCCCCACGCAATTCTTTTATTTTATCTATTGAATTGCAATAAGCATTATAAACTTCAGAATTACATTTTTCAAGTAAACTTTTGCTCATTACTCCAACTTTAAATTTAGTTGGAAAACTATTTAAGTTTTGGTAAGAATTAGTATTTTCAATTTTTAAACTTGTTGTATCAAATTCATCTGCACCACTTAAAACATCTGTAACTCTAGAAACAGAATCAACATCAGAACCAAGAAATCCGATTTGGTCGAGAGACGAAGCAAAAGCAACTAAACCATATCTTGAAATTCTGCCATAGCTTGGTTTGTATCCATAGATTCCACAAAAAGATGCAGGTTGTCTAATAGATCCACCTGTATCAGAACCTAATGCAATATGGCAAAATCCAGCTGCAACTGCAGTAGCACTTCCACCAGATGAGCCACCCGGAATTTTACTTGAATTAAGTGGATTTTTAACTGGTCCAAAATATGAAGTTTCATTTGATGAACCCATAGCAAATTCATCCATATTTGTTTTGCCAATAATAATCCCACCAGCATCTTTTATTCTTTTAACTACAGTTGCATCATAAATTGGAGTATAGTTTTCAAGCATTTTAGAAGCACAAGTAGTGCGAATATTTTTTGTAGAGATATTGTCTTTAATTGCGATTAACATTCCTTCAAGAGGTCTTTGACTGCCACTTTCAAATCTCAAATCACTTTCTTTTGCTTGTAATATAGCAGATTCTTCATTTAGTGTTATAAAAGCATTTAAATCTGAATGTTGGTTGATTTGTTTAAATATTTGGCTTGTAAACTCAAATGTTGTGATATTTTTTGACTTAATTTTATTCAAAAAGTCATTATATTTTATCATCTTTCTTTTCCTGTTTCTTTTCTTCTTGCTTTGGTTCTAAATTACTTATCATATTTGATAAATTGTCAATAATTTGATCTCTTCTTAAACTCTGTAAAGGTTTTATGTCTTCAATAACATCAATTTTCATTTCATCTTTCAAATTCTTCATTTGCTCATTTAAATTAATTTGAGCTTCTTTCACTTTTTTCATACCCTTCCCCATCATTTGAGCTATTTCTGGGAGCTTTTTTGGTCCAAAAAGCATTAAAATAGCAATAACAATGAGAATAAGCTCGCCACCACCAATATCAAACACTAATTACCTCTTTAATTTCAAAATGATTTATTGAAGAGTTTTTTTAGATTCGTCATCGTCAGCATTAGATGCCTTTTTAAATTCTTTAATTCCAGAACCTAAACCTTTCATTAATTCAGGGATTTTTTTCCCACCAAATAATAAAGCAATTCCAATAACTATAAGCAATAATTCTGGCATTCCTAAACCAAACATAATTTCACCTTAATTCAAATTTTTAAAAATTGAGTCAAAAACCAATTTGCCATCGTTGCATCCTAAAATACTATCTGAATATCTTTCAGGATGAGGCATCAAACCTAAAACATTTTTATTTTTATTAAATACACCAGCAATGTTAAGCATTGATCCATTAGGATTTGCTTCTGGTGTAATTTTACCATCTTTATTACAATACCTAAATGCTATCTGAGAATTATCCTCTAATTCCTTTAAAACATCTTCATCAACAATATAATTGCCATCGCCATGTGCAATAGGAACTTTTATTATATTTTGATTTGAAAGCTCACTTGTAAAAGCTGAATTTACATTTTCTGCTTTTAAATAGATGTCTTTGCATAAAAAATGTAAAGATGAATTTCTCACTAAAGCTCCTGGTACAAGTCCAGCTTCAGTTAAAATTTGAAACCCATTACAAATTCCAATAACATATTTGCCTTTATTTGCAAACTTAATTACTTCTTTCATAATTGGTGAAAATCGAGATATTGCTCCACATCTTAAGTAATCACCATAAGAAAACCCACCTGGTAATATTATACAATCAATATCATCAGGAATTGAAGTATCTTTATGCCACAATTGAATTGTATCAGCATAAGTGCTTGCAACTGTAATAGCATCGTGGTCGCAATTAGACCCTGGAAAAATTACTACACCAAATTTCATTTATACTATCTCTATTATTTCTACTTTATAATCTTCAATTATTGGATTTGAAAGCAATTCTTTACAAGCTTTTTCAACAAATATTTGAGCTTGTCCATCATTTTGTGCTTCAACATTCAAGGTAATAAATTTACCTATTAGTACTTGATTCATCATTTCAAAATCTAATGAATGTAGTGCATGTTCAATAGCTTTTCCTTGAACATCTAATATACCACTTCTTAGGGTTATATAAACTTTTGCAATAAAGTTTTTCATTTTTTTTAGTGTTAATTTTATTTTAAAAAATTTGGTTTACTCTTCATCATCTTCAGGATCAATATATTCTTTTATTAAATTAAATGAATGAATTACTGAAAAAACAATAATATACAAAATCATTATTGGAAAAACACTTTTTCCTTTTGTAAAAATAGTAGCAATTAATATAATAATCAAGATAATAAAGCTAACAGGTGATTCTTTAATGTTATTTTTAGATGGTCTTGGCAAATTTGGAAATTTTATTTTTGATACCATAACTAAAGACGTAACTATAGACACATAAAAAGGAAAGTAAAGAATATTAATGTTAAATAAAGAAAAATTATTATTTACATAAAATATTAAATAAGATATAATAGTAAGAGCTGCTGAAGGAATAGGCATACCATTAAAATATTTTTTATCTTCAAGGCTTGTCAGTTGCACATTAAATCTTGCTAATCTATATACTCCAGCAATAGCTGGAAGGCAAGAAACGAACATTCCAATACTACCAAATTGATAAAAATACATTTTGTAAAATAAATATGAAGGTGCAATTCCAAATGTAATAGCATCACATAAAGAGTCTAATTGAACACCTAATTCACTTGCTGCACCAATTAATCTTGCTACTATCCCATCAAACATATCAAAAAAAGCACCTAAAACTATTGACAATGCTGCTTTTTCAAAATCATTGTTTGAAGCAAATATTATTGAAAGAAAACCACAATATAGGTTCGCTAATGTTAATAAATTTGGTACTATTGATTTTGTTATTCTAAGATTCATTTAATATTATTTACTCATTTTAGCAATAATTGTTTCACCAGCAACAACAACATCACCCAATTTAACTAAAATTTCTGAATTTGTTGCTAAAGCTACGTCCATTCTTGAACCAAATTTCATCATACCAAACTTTTCACCAGATCTAATATTAACGCCAACTTTGAGTTCGC
>JAYTXK010000432.1:0-1527 GCA_043743005.1 Ignavibacteriota bacterium | reverse complement strand
GAACAATAGCTTTTATACCACCTTCAATGTCAGCAATATCAGTTAGAGCTGGAGTGCCTATAACTGTAATTTTCTTTTCATTTACAACTTGTCTAAATTTTTCATTAACTATATCTTGTTGTGCTTCATATTTTACTGAATCACCATATAGGTTTTTAACCATACCTATTGGCACTTTACCTTTTCTAAATCCTTGTAATGAAACTTTAGGTTGAAGTTTTTGGTAACCAAGATTGTAAGCAGGAATTAATTCATCATTTGTAATAATAAATTCAATTTCTTGCAAGGTATCTTCGATATAATTAATTTTGTATTCCAAAGTATAATCCCTTTTGGTATAATATTATTGTTAGAATAAAAAAAGCAAGAACTATGTCTTGCTTCTGAATTCAAAGTACGGATAGAGAGACTCGAACTCACACAGGCTAAGCCTACTAGATCCTAAGTCTAGCGCGTCTACCAATTCCGCCATATCCGCATAAAGAACAATTACAAATATACGGGATTTTATTTTAATAGCAAAAGGATAAATATTTTTCAAGACTTTAAAAATGAAAAAATGGAGGAAAAATGAAAAAAATTGGTATTATTGGAGGAGGAGTTGCTGGAATTAATGCAGCTAATATACTTATTAAAAAAGGTTTTTTAATAGATTTACATGAATCAAGGGAAAACCTTGGTGGTAGAATTAATTCATTTATTGACTCAAAAACTAATGATGAAATTGATAATGGACAGCATATTTTAATTGGTGCATATAAAGAGTTTTTGAATTTATTAGATAGCTTAGGTACTATAAACTTACTTAAATACCAAAAGTCTTTAATTGTTAATTACTACAAGCAAAATGGAGTTAAAGCAATTTTAGACACAAGTTTACTTTTTGGAGATTTGGGAATGTTAGTAGGGTTAATGAAATTTGATTTCTTAAGTACAAAAGAAAAAATGAATTTAATATTATTTGTAATTCATCTGAAATTAGGATTAATTAAATCAAATGATTTACCAATTTATCAATTGCTTGTTAATTCTAAACAAAGTGAAAATGCTATAAAATGTTTTTGGGAACCAATGATACTTGCAACTATGAATACTAATATAAGTATTTGTGATGCAAATATCTTTTTAAACGTATTGAAGCAAGGATTTTTTGCTGGAAGAGAAAATTCAAAAATAATTATTCCAAAAGTGGGTTTGTGTAGTTTGATTAATCCAATCAAAGAAAAAATTATTAATTCAGGTGGAAATGTTTTTTTTAATAGTTTGATTAATGAAATTGAAATAATTGACGAAAAAGTAATAATTACAAATTCAGATGAATCTAAATTTGATTATGACGAACTTATTATATCTATAACTCCAGATAAAATAAGTAAAATAAAAGGTTTGGAAATGCAATGGATAAATGATTTTAAATTTTCACCTATTATTTCAGTTTATCTTTGGTTTGAAAAGGAATTTTTTGATAATGATTTTGCTGCAATAATTGGAACAAAAATTCAATGGATATTTAATAAAAGAAAAATA
>JAYTXK010000431.1:0-2347 GCA_043743005.1 Ignavibacteriota bacterium | reverse complement strand
CATTTTTGAAGTTTTTAACTTCTAATAAGGTATATTTTATTTTCAAAATATGTCTGTGTTTATATTAAATACTAATTTGTATTAGTATTTAATGAAGTTGTTAAAGTTTTCTAATTTTTCAATTATTACAAAATTATATATATTTTATCTAATTTAAATTGTTAATATTATTTAGATTTCAAAGCTAAAAAAAAATAGACTTTATATTAATGTGAATGTTGCTGTTATTCCAATTACCATTTTTTTAGGTAGTTTGTGCACACCAAATATTGCTCTTGAATGTTTACCTTTTTCACCGAGAATATTGGGAAATAGTTTTGAAGCACCATCTACAACTTTTGGTGCTTCTTCCCAATCATCAGTTGATTGATAATAAACATCAATGTGATTTAATCCTAAAATACGCTCAAAAGTTACAAATTTGTTTATTTGGGAAAGAACATTTAAAGCACAAAGTTCAGCTGCTTTTATTCCTTCTTCTGTGGAAATCTCTTTACCTAATCTGCCTATATATAAAAATTCATCATTTAGTTTAGTTAGTTGAATTGCAACATAAGCAATGTTACCAACAATATTTACTGCCTCATAAGCTCCACCCGGCTTAGAAGGGGCTGGTAGAACTAAACCTAATTCATTTAATTTACTTTAAACATTTTGAGTAGTTAACATATTCTATATTTGATTTAAAATTTATTTATTAAAACTATAACAAAACGCAATTTAAGAAAATATTGTAAATTATTATCTATATTTGAAATTAGAAATTGAATTTATTTAACTTAAATACAAAAAAAAGACTTTAACTAAAATTAAGCTAAAGTCTTTTTTATAATAACAAGCAATCATTACATTGGTACTTCAATAAGCAAAATTTCTGAATTTGAATTAGCCTTGATTGCAATTTGATTAGTTTCCCAAATTCCTAAACCATCTCTATTAGTTAATTCTTGGTTATCAATAGTAATATCACCACCTAATATAAAAGCATATACACCATTTGCTTCTGAATGAATATTGTAAATTAATTCTGTTCCTTCGTCTAATTTACCGATATTAAACCAAGCGTTTTGGTGTATCCATAAGCCAGCATTATCTGGATTTGGCGAAATAATTTGTTGCAACTTATTTATTCTATCATTCAAATCAAGAGTTATTTGCCCGTATCTTGGCTCTATATTTCTTTTATTTGGTACTACCCAAATTTGAAGAAACTTAACTAATGTATCTGGGTTTTTATTATATTCACTATGAGTAACACCAGTTCCAGCACTCATCACTTGAATATCACCATGCTTTATAATACTCACTGTACCCATACTATCTTTATGTTCCAAATCACCTTCGAGAGGAATGGAAATTATTTCCATATTATCATGTGGGTGCTTTAAAAATCCCATACCTGCATCAACAAAATCATCATTTAATACTCTCAATGCTCCAAAATTCATTCGTGAAGGGTCGTAATAATTGGCAAAGCTAAAAGTATGCTTACTATGTAGCCAACCATGATTGGCATCTCCACGAGTATCGGCTTTATGTAATGTATATTTTGACATTTTACACTAAATTAATTTATTAATTATGCTTGTTTTACAAATTGTAATTCAGCACTTAATTTCACTTCTTCGCTTACTAAAACTCCACCAGTTTCTAAGGCAGCATTCCAAGTTAAGCCCCATTCACTTCTATTTAATTTGCCACTTAAAGAAAAACCAACTTTTTGATTGCCCCAAGGGTCTTTGTTCAAGCCACCATATTCAACATCTAAAGTAATCGGTTTAGTAATGCCTTTAATAGTGAAATCACCTGTTAGTTTGAAGTTTTCATCATCAACTTTTTGTATTGAAGTGCCAACAAAAGTTAGTTCTTTAAAATTTTCAACATCAAAGAAATCTGGACTTTTTAAATGAGTATCACGATCATTATTATTAGTAAAAATAGATGAAGCATCAATATTCACTTTAATAGAATCTGCGATAAAATTTTCACCATCTGAAGATGATTCACTTGTGAAAAATCTAAATTCACCTTTTACATTAGTAATCATAAGGTGCTTTACTTTAAAAAGAATTTCGCTATGGCTTGGGTCAAGCAACCATTTAGTTAGATTTGACATAATATCTCCAAAATATATTTATAAAAATAGAACAATGATGAAGATATAAACGAAGCAAATAAATAGTTATTGCACTAATAGTTGTTTAATTTACTATTATTTAAAAATAATTTTATTTTTACCATAGTTTTTGCTAATTACATATAAATAAGGATATTTTTATTTAAAATCGTTTTGTAAAATTAGTTGTTTGGGTAATTAAATGGGGTTTTTATTTAAGAAGTAATTTTA
>JAYTXK010000430.1:0-2308 GCA_043743005.1 Ignavibacteriota bacterium | reverse complement strand
TAAGTGCTTGATAAATAACAAAATGATTTTGCAGTAAATTTTTAAATAGTGGACTGAATAAAAAGGTTAGTTTTATCATATAATTTTATTTATTAATGTATAAACATATTTGTAATCTTTTAGCTAAATTAATAATATTAATTTTAAACAATTTATATAAATTTGTTTCGTTTATTATTTATAAATATAGTCTTGTTCATTTATGAAAACTTAATAAAGGTATGAATGAAAGTTTTTACTCTTGAAGCAAAACAAGAATTGCCTATTACAATTGAAGAAGCATGGGAATTTTTAGCAAATCCTCGTAACTTAAGCAAAATCACGCCTGAGTATATGAATTTTTGTATTACTTCTCCTATACCTGATAAAATGTATCCTGGATTGCTAATAACTTATATTGTTTGCCCTTTACCAAATATACCTATGACTTGGGTAACTGAAATTACACAAGTAAAAGAACATTGTTATTTCGTAGATGAACAAAGGTTTGGACCATATAGAATGTGGCATCATCAACATTTTTTGAAAGAGATAGATGGTGGAATAGAGGTAAGTGATCAAATTCATTATGTTATGCCATTTGGTTTTGTTGGTAATATGGCAAGAGCAGTATTTATTAAAAAACAATTGCAAGGTATTTTTGATTATAGGTTTAAAGTTTTAGAAAATTTATTTGGTGTTATCTAATAAATCATTAATTTGCAATTTAATATATCAATGAAATAAAAAGAGAATAATTTATGACAGAAGAACAAAAACTCATAGAATTTGAAGCTAAAATAGCTCGTGGTGAAAAAATTGAACCAAAAGATTGGATGCCTCAAGAATATAGAAAAAATTTAATTAGAATGATGAGTCAGCATGCTCATTCTGAAATTGTTGGAATGCTCCCAGAAGGGAATTGGATTACTCGAGCTCCAAGTTTGAGAAGAAAAATAATATTATTGGCTAAAGTTCAAGACGAAGCTGGTCATGGCTTGTATCTTTATAGTGCTGCCGAAACTCTTGGTGCTTCTCGTGAAGAAATGATTGACGATTTACATTCAGGCAAAGCCAAATATTCGAGTATTTTCAATTACCCTACTCTTAGTTGGGCTGATATGGGAGTCATCGGTTGGTTGGTTGATGGAGCTGCAATGGTAAATCAAGTAAGTTTGATGGGAACTTCTTATGGACCTTACTCACGAGCAATGGTTAGAATATGCAGAGAAGAGGCTTTCCATAATAGACAAGGATATGAATTAGTTGCAAAATTATGTTCTGGAACTGATGAACAAAAAGCGATGGCTCAAGATGCTTTAAATAGATTTTGGTATCCTTCAATTATGATGTTTGGTCCATCAGACAAAGAAAGTCAACATTCTGAGCAAGCCATAAAGTGGAAGATTAAACATGAAACTAATGATAAATTAAGACAAAAATTTATTACTCAAACTGTTCCTCAAGCTCATGCAAGAGGATTGACAATTCCAGATCCAAATTTGAAATTTAATGAAGAAACTAAACATTGGGAATATTCCGAACCTAATTGGGACGAATTCTTTAATGTAATAAAAGGTAATGGACCTTTGAATAAGTCAAGATTAAAAACAAGAAAAGATGCTCACGATAAAGGTAAATGGGTGAGAGATGCAGCTGAGGCTTATGCAAAAAAGCAAGCCCTAAAAAATGTAGCTTAAACTTAAATTTGTAAGCAAAAAAATATATAAAGCTCTGATTTTTTACAGAGCTTTTTTGTTTTAATGGAAACCTTAATAAATGAAATTTATGAATAAAATACAAATTCTTCTATTTTTTCTAATAATATTATTAATTGAGCAAAAATTAATAATTGCAGAAGAAAAGCTAACTAATGAAGAAAAAAGCAATTTAGTAAAAGGTGAGATTATTCCTCAAAGCCAATATGTAAGAGATGGTGATACAGTTTTAGTTGCTTTTAAATTTAAAATGCAAAAGCATTGGCATATTTACTGGGTTAATAGTGGGGATTCGGGTTTGCCAACCCAAGTAAAACTTAAATTGAAAAATGGAATTACTGAAAGTAATTTGGAGTATCCAATTCCAACTAAAATTCCATTTAGTGGGTATGTTAATTTTGGATATGAAAACGAACTAATATTATTTAAAAAATTATATTTTCCTAAAACTTCATCAAGTAAATTCAATGAAATACATGCTAAAATATCTTGGCTTGTGTGCAAAGAAACTTGCATTCCACAAGATACAAATCTGACAATTAAGTTTGTAATCGCAAATGAAAGAATCGTAAATAGTAAATGGGTTGAAAATAGGTTAGATAGTATTTATA
>JAYTXK010000429.1:0-7470 GCA_043743005.1 Ignavibacteriota bacterium | reverse complement strand
ACTGATGATAGTGCTGGAATTGGTAATCTTGGCAAAGTTAGTATTAATTTTCAAGCTTTTTTATATAATAAACTTACAAAATCTTTAGTTGCCGAATCCTCTGTTAAATCTTATTTAATTGAAAATGAAAGAACTATTTTAGATGAAATTAATTTAGAATTAAATTCACCTCAATTGTGGTCTCCCGAAAATCCAAATCTATATGAATTAAAAGTTAAAATTTCTAAAAGTGATTTTAAAATAGATGAATTTGCAACTGATCTTGGCTTTAGAGATTTTAAAATTGCTAATAATAATGGTAAAAGCAAACTTTTTCTAAACAATCAAGCTTTTGAGATAAAAGGTGTGAGCTATATAGAGTATTTTGGAAGCCAAAATCAAACTCTATCTTTAAAAAGAATGGAAGAAGATGTAAAAGCACTAAAAACACTTGGAGCTAATCTTGTTAGAATAAAATTTGGAAGTCCTCATCAATATTTTGTTCATTTGTGCAACAAATATGGAATTTTTGTTTTAGTAGAACTGCCTCTTTATGATGTACCAAGTAAAATACTTGGCTCTGATGAAATTCAAGTATTGATGACAAACTTGGGTGAAAGGTATATTAGTGCTTTTGAAAATTCGCCATCAGTTTTGGCTTGGGGAATAATTGCTGGCTGTGATGAAACTGCTCCTCAATCAAAAAAATTCAATAATAAGATAATTAGTTTTTTCAAGAATTCATCAAATAAATTAATATATAAAATTGTGAATTTTGGAAGTAATGAATTAAGTTTGAACGGAGTGGACTTAATAGGAATACAAAATAATGAAAAAATTCACTCTTTTGATGAAATTAAAGCAGAAATTGCAAGATTAAATTTATTGGCTAATAATAAACCTATATTTTTATCTTATGGTGTAACTATTCAACCAAATAATAATAATGGGTATGCTGATAGACAATCAATTGAATTTCAAGCACATTATATTAGAAATATTTTGCTTCTGGCAAAGGAAAATGAACTTGTAGGTTCTATTTATAATTGTTTTAGTGATTACTCATTAAATTCACCATTGCTTTTAGCAAATAATGAAAATCCTTATCTTGCTACTTGTGGTTTGTTGAATATTAATAGACAAGAAAGATTGTCTTATAAAACTCTTCAAACTATGTTTAATAATGAAAAAGAACCTTTGCTTAATGCAGGTAGTTATTCAGAAAAGACACCAGCAATTTATATTATTGTAGGTGTATTAATTGCTATGATGATTGGTGGTATGTTAAATCGATTTAGAAGATTTAGAGAATATTTTGTCAGATCAGTTTTAAGACCATTTAATTTTTATGCAGATATTAGAGATCAACGTATAATTTCATCATTACATACTTTTGTACTTGGGTTTGCAATATCATTAACTATGGGACTTTTCTTTTCTTCAATTCTATTTTACTATCGTTCCAGTGAAATAGCCAATTATTGGTTAAGGTTGATTTTTCCTTCTAATAATTTGCAGGAAATATTATTTACTTTAATTTGGAGACCAGAAGCATTATTAATTTCTCTTTCAATTGTGTTCTTTTTATTACAATTTCTAATTGCTGGAATTATTAGAATATTTTCTATTTTTGTTAGGTTAAGAGTTTCATATCAAGATACTTTAACTATAACAGTATGGTCAGGAGTACCTTTTCTTATTATTTTGCCTTTTGCTGTGATGATAATGAAATTATTAGCTGCATCAGAAATATTTACAAGTATGTTGCTTTTAATTAGTTTCTTAATTATGATTTGGGGATTATTTAGGATTTTGAAGGCAACAAGTGTAGTTTTGGATAAGCAAATATCAAGAGTAAATATAATTGGATTTTTGTTTTTATTTGCAACTCTTGGAATACCATTAGTTTATTACCAAATTAAGTATTCTTTTATTGATTATGGTGAATTTATTTTAAAAGTTTTAATGAAAATCTAAACACTATGAATAACGTGTTTTACTACTCCTTGAATATCAAACTGCCAAAATGGTAATATTTCAATTGGTAAGAATTTTTCATTTGCTGAAAATAAGTATGCTTTGCCATCGATTAATCTAAATCTTTTAACTGCTAATTCTCCATTAAGTGATGCTATGACTACTTTACCATCTTTAGGTAGCTCAGTTTTGTCAACTATTAATACATCACCACTAAATATATTATCATTTATCATACTTTCACCTTGTACTCGTACAAGATAAATATTTTTTGGATTTGGAGCTAAATAAGTATTTAAGTCAATTACACCTTCACTTATTTGTACAAGTTTATCCCTATAATTTCTAATATTAGCTGGAAGCATCGGTGCTTCAAAACTATATTGTGTTTTTAATTCAACTACTTTATCAATTTTCATATTTGTTGCTAATTTTAATATCAGAAATTCAAAAAAGGAATATTATACTTTTTATGTTTATGATTATAAAGTCAATTCTTGTGCCGAAATTTAAAAAGAATGAATAACTTTTGTAACTGTTCCCAAAATAGCATAATCAATTAAATTTCCAAAATTTAATGGAGTAAATTGTGAATTATCAGATTCCAAATACACATCATCTCCAACTATTCTATAATATTTTACAGTTAAACTATTATTTACTGAAACTACTACTATTCTTCCATCACTTGGCACTATTGCTTTATCAACTACCAAAATATCTCCATCTTTAATCCCAGCAGAAAGCATTGATTCGTTTCTTACTTTTGCAAAAAATGTTGCATTTGGATGTTCTACCAAAAATTCATTCAAATCTATGTGGCTATCTACTTCTGTATCAACTGGAATAGGAATACCTGCTGCAACAGACATTGTATAAAAAGGAATTTCTGCCATTGAAAATACCCCAAATTCAATTATTTCTATATCAGACATAATTAATTTATCCTCAAATTGTTTAAAAATATATTTGAACTTTTGTGGCAGTAAAATATTTTTACTGTTCCCCCCACTTTTGAATATGTAATTTACAAATTTAATATCATATAAAATAATAGATTTTAAAATTAATATTATTAAAACCATTTTTTCAAAATCAAATTGTAACTAAATACATTTTTTAATTGATATTAACCAATCTAATCAACTTTATATTTAAGTTAAAATTTAATCTCTTTCTAAAGTAATACTATTACAAAAAAGTCTATTTAAATAGTCAAATTATGCTTAATTTTGAATTCTCTATTCTTACAACTTTGAGGAAATATGTCTTATAAGATTGGTGTAATTGGCACAGGTTATGTTGGTTTGGTTTCAGGTACAAGCTTTGCAGCTACTGGCAATGAAGTAATTTGTGTTGATATTGATGAAGCTAAAGTAGCTAAAATGCGAGAAGGCAAAAGCCCAATTTACGAACCAGGATTAGAACATTTGTTAGAAAAAAATATTCAAGATGGTAGATTGCATTTTACAACTAATTTAGAAGAAGCTGTTTTAACAAGTGAAATAATATTTTTATGTTTACCAACACCACCGAACGAGGATGGTTCGGCTGATTTAATGTATGTGATGAATGTTGCAAAAAATATTGCAGAAATATTCAAAGCCAATAATCACACTAATAAAAAAATTATTATCAATAAAAGTACTGTACCAGTAGGTACTGCTGACAAAGTAAAAGCAATATTTAATGAAATATTACCAAATAATAACTATATAAATATTGTTAGCAATCCAGAATTTTTAAGAGAAGGATTTGCTGTTGAAGATGCTCTTAAGCCTGAAAGGGTTGTGATTGGTACTGATAGTGAATATGCCGGTAATATAATGAAAGACCTTTATGCTCCATTTGTTAGAAGTGGCAATCCAATATATATAATGGATATTAAAAGTGCTGAAGTAACTAAATATGCAGCTAACTCATTTTTAGCAATCAAAATATCATTTATGAATGATCTTTCTCGATATTGCGATGAAGTTGGTGCTGATATTGAAAAAATTAGAATAGGTATTGGCTCTGATACAAGAATAGGAAAAAGATTCTTATTTTCAGGAATAGGCTATGGTGGCTCTTGCTTTCCAAAAGACGTAAAAGCATTAGCTTTTTCTGCAACAAGTGCTGGAACTCCACTTGCTTTAGTTGAAGCTGCAAAGAATGTGAACCACTCTCAACTTGATTATTTTGTAAGCAAAATAATGAAAAAGTATAATAATAATTTAAATAGTAAGAGTTTTGCAATTTGGGGCTTGGCTTTCAAACCAGATACTGATGATGTTAGAGAAGCACCAGCTTATAGATTAATTGATGTATTATTAGAAAATGGTGCCTCTATTACTGCTTATGACCCCGAAGCTATGCAAAATACAAAAGAAATTTATGGTGATAAAATTAAATATGCCTCTGGAGTTTATAATTGTTTGGAAAATTGTGATGCTTTGATAATTGCAACTGAATGGAATGTATTTAGAAATCCAGATTTTGATAAAATTAAATCATTATTAAAATCAAATATTATATTTGATGGTAGAAACTTATTTGAACCAAAAGATATGAAAAATTTAAACTTTGACTATGTTTGTATAGGTAGAGGATATTAAATTTTAAGCATATTTTAAAATTAAAAAAGGCTTTCTATTTTTTGTAGAAAGCCTTTTTTTAAATATAAACAAAGAAAAAAATCTGCTAATTATCTAATTTCTAATAAGTTAGGCATTGCTACCATTACCTTTTCTCTTTGAGATATATCAAGTAACATTGCAGAATATTTGATTTGACTTTGCATAAGTGGAGGAATTGCATTCCAAGAACTTGCAAGAGATAATGGGTCAAGTCCTAAAAGTTTGGCTACGTTTGCTTTGCTTGAAGAAGATTCTTCATCACTTTTATCAATCCCAAATTGTCTAAGTAGGTTTTTAATTCCATCTTCTTTTTTAGGCCAAGTTTGTATATATGCTTTTGTATCTTTATTTATTCCAAGTCTTGCTTTTGCAAGGTCAATCGCTGTTTGCAAGCCACCTAATTTATCAACTATTCCAATTTTCAAGCCTGCTTCACCAGTCCAAACTCTACCCTTAGCAATTGCACGAGTTTCTGCAAATGTTTTATGTCTGCTTTCAGCCACCCTCGCAACAAATCTTTTATATATACCTTCGGAAATATTATAAAGTTGTTTTTTGTCTTTATCGCTAAATGGATAACCTGTATTCATAAATTGTGCTGCAGATGAAGTACTTACAGTATCAATACCTACACCAACTTTACCAAGCAAACCACTAAAATTTGGAATAGCTAAAATTACACCAATAGAACCAGTAATTGTATTTGGGTGAGCAATAATTGTATCACAAGCCATTGCCATATAATATCCACCTGAAGCTGCTACATCACTCATAGAAGCATAAATTGGTTTGATTTTTCTTGCTTTCATTATTTCTTCCCAGATTTCATCAGAAGCAATAACAGAACCACCTGGCGAATCTATTCTTATTATTATAGCTTTTACATTTTTATCATCTTTTGCAGCTCGCAAATCTTTAACAAAAGAACCAGATTTGATACCTTCTTCAAATGGAGAACTTGCTTTGCCACTTGAAATTGCACCCGATGCAAAAATTATTGCTATTTGCTTGTCTTCAGGAGCTTTTTTGTCTTTAGATTTAAATTCGCTTTTTAAATAATCGTTTGCTTTTACATATTTCACTTTATCTTTATTTGAGGCATTTGCTCCATAAAGTCTGGTTTTTATATTTTCTTTTACTTCGTTTTCTGAACAAAGTCTATCTATTAGTCCACAAGCTAAGATAGTATCAGCAGAATAAAGTCCTCTATTTAAGTATGTATTTATATCTTTTTCAGAAATTTTACGAGCCTTAGCAACTTCTTTTACAAATGAGTTATGTCTTTGCATTAATAGCAACCTATATTCATATCTTGCAGAGTCGCTCATTTTTTCACTATTATACATTTCGGCTGCAGATTTGTAATCTTCAAATTGAACTGTGTGAAATTCTACACCAATATTTTTAAATGCTTTTTTCAAATAGAATGGAGTAGTTGAAAAGCCATTTAGCTCCATCATACCTTCAGTAGGCATAAATATAGAATCAGATTGAATCGCATTAAAATAGCTTAATTCATCTCCAACTTCGATAAATGAATAAATGAACTTGCCTGATTTTTTGAATTCAAAAAGTGCTTCATTTATTTCCATAGCCTTTGCCATTCCCATCCTACCCATTGGCTTTATGTAAATACCTTTTATTCTTGCATCTTCTTTTGCTCTTTTAATTGAGAGTAGAATATCTAAAAATGATGCTTTGGTATTGCTATTAAATATTGATTCAGCTTTTGAATCCTCTTCTAAAGATTCATTATAATCCAATAAAAGTACAGAATTACTTTTAATTTCTATTGGTTCGTTATCCATATTAAGGTTTGTACCAATATAAGCAAATAAAGCAACAAAACAAATTACTATAAATGCAATCACACCTAAGATAATTGCTACTGGTATCCACCATTTTGAACGCTTTTTGGGCATATTAAAATTGGGGGGGAAAGGAGGAGGAGATTGAGAAAAATTTTGACTTGGTATATCTTCTGACATAAATAGCTCCGATTATTTCGATTTTGTTATTGTATAATAAGGTAGATACGAAAATTGTAGCATATTAGTTTCAATTTATTCATTTTTTATCAAATATTTGTAAATAACTTAAGAAGTAAAAAACCACCCAAACGGTGGCTTTAGTATTTTATGTTTTATTGTCTTCCTAAACTCGACACGATTATGTCTAGATTCAGCATTTTACTAGTTTTGTCTTTGGTCTTCGTCACTCAGAGCAAAGTGTGGAGTCAAGAGTTTGGAATTTTGTATTTCAAAATAAACTGCCGACCTCACCCCAAACCCCTCTCCACGTCTGGAGATGGGCTTTAATACAGCAAGAAACTGCAAACCCACTTCATTATATATCAATGACTTATGCGATTTTTTGCAGTGTTTTGCAGTAAATATGGCTGTTTTTCTTGTTTCTCGCCCCACCGTGGAGAGACTAAGAGAGGGGTTGTAGTTAAAACTTTGCGGAGCAAACAACAAATTAAGAACCCCACCCCTACCCTCACCCTAAAGATTTTAACAAGATAAAATCGGGGAGGGAGAAAGAAATACCACTGCAATTACAACTCTCTTTATATCAAGCACTTATGCAATATCTTGCAGTATTTTGCAGTGAATATGGCTGTTTTTACTTCGTCATTTCGACCATAAGGGAGAAATCAAGTGTTTGGTTTTTGCTTTTCAATGAGCATTTTTTAACACCCCGTCAGTCTTTTGGATAGCCACCCCTCTATTCAGGCAAAGCCTGAGGAGAGGGGAATTTTAATACAATATCCACTGCAATTGCAACTCTCTTTATATCAAGCACTTAACAAAATTCTTTGCAGTGTTTTGCAGTGAATATGGCTGTTTTTACTTCGTCATTTCGACCAAAGGGAGAAATCAAGTGTTTGGTTTTT